>JAFZDG010000277.1 GCA_017561285.1 Bacteroidaceae bacterium | reverse complement strand
CTCACTTGAAGATCTGTATCTGGGTCGGTATCGTCATGGGCGCCCATGCGATCTTTACACTGTTGACTCAGGATATTGGCTATAACCCTGTGAACCTGCTGGTCTATCACGACAGACCTTGTTGGGTATGTTGCAATTGAATTTCACTCCGACACCCTGTACAGACACCACCATCTCACCCTGCCGGCTCTCTCCGGTAGCCGATGTGACTGTAATCTCAGCAACATAACGAGTACCCCACACTCTTGCATACTCCTCTTGAGGCTCTTGCGCCACAAATGTAAAGGAAAAATCACCATCGGCACTGGTCGAAGTAGCACCTTGTGCAATGATTTCGCCACCACCATATAGATATGTATATTGTCTCACCACATAAGTTGCCGAGGCAAATGCAACCGCCACACCCGAATAGGTCATAGCTCGCCCACTCACTCTCACACTATCACCATAACTGTACACGCCCTCTACTGCATCACACGCTACTGCAAATTGTGGACGCTTATACTCGGCAACCTCAATCTTTTGGGAAGCATAGAGATTATCTCCCTGCACACACAGTTTCCAATCGCCCCATGCGGCACCGGCAGGCAATTCTATCACACCATTTATCGAGCCATATTTATCGGTCGTAAAACTACCATTCCACACCTCGTCACCTCCCTTATCATAGAGTATAGCCTTCACGTCTTTGTTGACAAGCACTTGTTGCATAGAGCTATCCAAGCGATATACCAAAGCCGAGAAGTGCAAAGTTTGTCCGGGACGGTACAGACTGCGGTCGGTAAAAATTCGAGCCGCAACATTTTTTCGTTCTACAGCAGCTTGGGTAAAGTAAAGACTATGCATAAAAGGATATTGTGCAACATCGGCCAGGTAGATATTATAGTACGAGCCACTTACCGAAGGTCTTACAAATCGACAAACGCCTTTGTCATCGGTAGGCAGTTGTTGTATGATTTCGCCTGTACGAGAAGCAAGTATAATATTTTTTCCGCCTATAGGTTTTCCGCTTTTATTATCTACAAGTAGGGTATGCGTTTCTCGAGGTGTTGATTTGACGGTGAGCAACAGATATGGCGTAACCACAAAGGTTACCTCGTCCTTTTTACCCCCCGATGCAACAGTCATACGATACACGCCCGCCGAAAGAGGAGCAAACATCTGCCGTCTCTCATAAGGCTTAAAATCAACACCCTCACACACGACCGTATGCGAAAAGCACTTTTCCCATTTACAATTATGGGTATTGTGAGATGGCAACTCCTGAATAGGTTGTGTAATATGGCCTTTCCACATTATATACTCAATGCTATCTATATTGTTATATGATACATCGGCGACAATAGAATCTCCCGGATATACTACATAGGGCATCGAAAGAGACACCGATGCCGACGATAAATCGGCACACATCGACTGCAAGCAACCTATACGATAATAATGAGGATAGCGACGTACCCATCGCGATAAGACATCGTAAACATCTTTTGTCTGTTGGGGCGTATCGGGTAGCGTTTGCGCATATCGGGCAATGACAGCTTCCACAACATAATCACTGCCCGCATATTGAGATATTAGATTATCCAATGCTACGACATATTCGGTATCATTTCCCGATAATAGGTGGGTATATTGCAAACGCTTCAAATCCCACATAAAAAGAGCAGCACGCTGTTTATGTTTATAATGATACTTCATTACGCTACCCAGCATACGCCAAATGGGCGCATTCCACGCAGTATCGGCCACCAATACACTCTCGCTCATAAACTTTCGAGACGATGTATAATGACACCCTTGCGGTACAATCCCATTATACTCACGATGGTTGTTGATGACACCCATACTATAGATTGCAGAGGCAACAAAGTCATACATAGTAGGATAAAATCTCTCTACCCACTCATAGGCATCGGCACCCTCATACCCTTCAACTCCTATAATACTGCGATAACGCGAAATAGGTGTTTTTTGCAACGCTCCGGCAGGCTTTAACGCCACCTGCTGTAACGAATCGATTTTATCATAAAAATTCTGCGCACTCCATGTCATCACATCGCTATTACCTTCAACATATGAACGATGTGCATACCGAAAGAAATGGTGTGAAAGATAGGCGTTATATACATCACACAGATATAGAGCTATAACACTGCGATCGACTGTATTACGACAACGATTCATAATCGACTCAATCTCCTCAACAACGGGAATAATACTATCGGAATCAATCATCAATTGAGCCGCCGACAACTGCATCAGCGCATCTATCAAATCCTGCGATTTGCTACTTTTCAATGCCTCATCAAGAGCCACTCGTGCCTCTTTGACTACCGTACGCGGATAGGCTTGTATTGTTTGCAACTTACTCTCGTAATCGTGAGCTTGCACTACAGGCACAAGCATCAATATCAAAACAATATACGTTAAAACTTTTTTCATAATACAACCCTCCATCAGTGAATGAGTGAAATGTATCATATTGACTATGATTAATTAAATTAGTTTAATAAGACAACAAAACAGAGGCTCTATATTTTGATGTAACAATAGCATATATTACTTTTGCTTATCAAATAACTAAAAAAACATATCTATGATAGAATTTCTTTCAACCCACCATTTATTAGGCTTAGTAATAGGTATCGGCACGTTTCTCGTTATCGGACTGTTTCATCCCATTGTTATCAAGGCACATTATCATTGGGGAACCGGTTGTTGGTGGATTTTTCTTTTGTTAGGCATTATCGGAGTTACTCTATCGATAATAATTGGCGAGGTGCTATGGTCGGCACTCTTGGGAGTCTTTGCGTTCTCATCATTTTGGACAATAAAAGAGTTGTTCGAACAAGAAGAACGAGTAATAAAAGGATGGTTTCCCAAAAATCCCAAACGTCAATATCCTTTCTGAAAATCAATCACTTAAGCCATACCAAAACAAACAAAATAAATTTTAAATAATATTTACCCCCAAATTGTATGCAAGTAATCGAAAAAAACGATACCTTTGTACTTGCAAAAGAATAAGTAATTTAAGCAACCTAAAATACTTAAGTAATATTATGGAACTCGCAAATCTTGATTGGAATAGTCTTGGTTTCGGATATCTCGACACAGACTATAACGTACGCTGCACTTACAAAGATGGTAAGTGGGGTGAACTCGAAGTAACTGACAAAAAAACTATTGACTTGCACATGGCTGCAACTTGCCTCCACTATGGTCAAGAGTGTTTTGAAGGTATCAAAGCCTTCCGTGGCAAAGATGGTAAAATCCGTATCTTCCGCCTCCGTGCAGCAGCAGAGCGTATGCAAACTTCTTGCCGTGGTATCCTCATGGCCGAGATGCCTGTAGAATTGTTTGAAGATGCAGTTCGCTTGGCAGTAAAGAAAAACGAACGTTTTGTTCCTCCCTATGAGAGCGACGCTTCATTGTACATCCGTCCTCTTATTATCGGATCATCAGCGCAAGTTGGTGTTAAGCCCGCACAAGAATATACTCTCATCATTTTTGTAACCCCCGTAGGTCCATATTTCAAAGAGGGTATTAAGCCTACCAAGATGCGCATCGTACGTGAATATGACCGTGCAGCACCCCTTGGTACAGGTCGTTTCAAAGTAGGTGGTAACTACGCAGCAAGTCTTTCTTCTACAGTATTGGCTCACGATGAAGGTTATTCAAACCCCATCTATCTCGATGCTAAAGAGAAAAAATATATCGACGAGTGTGGTGCTGCCAACTTCTTCGGTATCCGCGACAATACTTATATCACTCCTAAGAGTGACTCAATCCTTCCTTCTATTACCAACAAATGCTTGCAAGCACTTGCCGAGCACTTGGGTATGAAGGTTGAGTGCCGTCCCATTCCTGAGGAAGAGTTGTCAACATTTGAGGAAGCAGCTGCTTGTGGTACTGCCGCAGTAATCAGCCCCATTTCTCGCATCGACGACCCCGTTCGTGGCATTAGCTATACTTACACTACCGACGGTACTGTAGGTCCTTGGTGTCTCAAGCTCTATAATCTCTTGAGTGCTATCCGTAAGGGTGAAGCTGAGGATATCTTCGGTTGGAATGACATTCT
>JAFZDG010000276.1 GCA_017561285.1 Bacteroidaceae bacterium | reverse complement strand
CCACTCACCACCCTTGCTGCCACCAAAACGGCGTGTCATCCAGGGTGTGAGAAAAATCTCGAGAATGGTAAGCAGTAGTGTTACAATACCCCACACAATAAGTGTGGTGATACTAACCGGAGCATAGCCACTCCAATAGGCAAGTAGCAAAGCCAGGTAGCAAAAGGGTTGTCCTGCAAGTGCCGGCAATATACATCCGGCCAATCCTATTATGTATAGTATAATGGATGCGATTAATAAAAATATTTCCATTTTATTTGCATAAAGTGTTGTGTGATAATAATGTAGTACAAATGTAATAATATTTGATAACAAATAGTAGTTGTGAGGATTGTTTATAACATTTTTTGTATTATTCTTTTCTCTGTTGGTATTAATATGAGAAAAATTTAAAATTTTATCGAAAAAATATTGTGTAAAGATTTTTTTTCATTAAGTTTGCAACTTAGAAATAATATTTTTATTCACTAATAATTCTTCTTATGAAAAAATTTTTACTAACACTTGCTACTGCGTTTATTGCAGCATTTGCAATGGCGCAAGAGTATCCCGTGGTAACATCGGTTGAGGAGCTTGCGAGCCATCCCGATAATACTATGGTGTTGTTCGAAAACCTTGAAACAGTAGTCGTTGAAAAAGATATGGGCTACTATGTACAAACCGACTAT
Organism: Bacteroidaceae bacterium; assembly: GCA_017561285.1. Lineage (GTDB taxonomy): Bacteria > Bacteroidota > Bacteroidia > Bacteroidales > Barnesiellaceae_A > Barnesiella_A. The sequence continues at coordinate 7,295 of JAFZDG010000276.1, read as the reverse complement.
TGCTTGAGTGATGGTACTACCATCATTGGTGGTAACGTTTATCCCGTTCCTGCTAAATTTACAGCTGTTGGTTATCTTCACACAGCCGAAGACTGGGAAGGTGCAACTTATCGTGAGTTTTATGTTGAGGAGGTGAAGTATGTAACCACTTTCGCAACACTTGGCGATCTTATTAACTTTGCTTCAAATCGAAGCAATTATGACATTATGTTGAACTCTAAACGCGTAAAAGCAGAGAGTGGCAATGTTTTTGTTACACACGTTCTTGATGATTATATTTTCTATTATACAGTCGTTAAGGGTTATTATGGTATTGATAATGTATATGGCGTTATGTCATATCCCGGTGCTTCTGATATGCCTTACGATTGTTTCGTAGGTGCAGAAATAATGCCCGAAAATGGTTGGACCGGATTCTATACTCCTACCAATAATGAGTATGACGAAGAGTATAACTTGATATCGCACAAAGGTGGTTGCTTTGCCCTTGTTGATGATTGCCGATTCTGGTCGCTCAACTACTCTCCTTACAAACTTCCCTACGAATCGACCGACTTTGAGAGTGTGCTTGACAATTATGTAGGTGAAGCTTCGCTCGTTCGTTTTGCTCCCGGCGGTACTTTTGTTGAGAAAGATGGTAAATATTTCTATGAAGTAACTTTCATGGCTGAGGTATGGGATGATGAAACTTGGGAATATAATGAAATTGAGCAAGTTGTGTCTATCGAGGTTGCAAGTGTCAATATCGACCTTGCTTCAATGGTTGGTACTGTAAGCGAAGAGTATCTCTGCGGTGTTTGGGATTATTGCAACACCGGTGATACCGATCGACTTCTCCTCAATGAGTTCATGGGTACTGTTAGCCACTATTACTGTATTTCTGATCTCACTTCTTTGGGTAGTCAATACGAAGAGGAAATTCCTGCCGAGTTTGATGTTCCTTTGACTGTAACATATAAGTATGATGATGGTGAGTATAAATTCATTCTTATCGTAGCCGATGAGTCTGGTGCTTTGGCACTCGACTATTCAGAAGCAGTTGCTTATGATGACAATGGTAATCCTACTGCCGATTATGCAGCTCTCCGCACTATCAATGTGGGTGATGCCATTACCGGTGTGAAAGGTTTTGCTCAATATAATACCGATATGAGTGGCGCTAAACTCTACTGTGCATTTATAGATTATAACGCCGATGATTATCCTACAATTACATATCTCCCCACTGTGGCTTCTTCGGGCAACAAAGTAAATGTTGCTATGACTATTACAGTTGAAGATATGCTCTCAGAGTGGAGAGATTGTACAGATAATGGTGGTATACCTAAGATTGCCAACAACGTAGTACGTGTACTCGATGTTCAAGTACTTGATACACTCGATCAATGGGGTGATGAGGTTAAATATCTCGTACAAGGTACTGACACAATGGAGTTGTCAAATATCTGGGGTGATATGAACTTCGAGCTTTATGAGCGTAACAATATCGTAGGTATAGCCGACTATTATACTCTCAATAGCAATGGTATCTATCAACTTATGCCTCTCTCGCAAGAGTCTATTACCGATGCTTCGATTGTTCCTGAAGTGACTACACTCGAAGAGTTGAAAGCTAATGAAGGTGTGCTTTCGGTTGTGAAGAATGTTACAATTAAGAAACGTTCTGAAGGTTACTATGTTGATTATTTGATGTTTGACGAGGTGTACGTTGCCAACTTCAACGTTGAGGGTACATTCGACCTCTTCGGTTTGTATGACGGTGGTGCATTTGCAGTATATGAAGTACGCCACGCTTATGGCTTCGGTTCTATTGCCGACTTGAATACTTATGTTTCTATCTATCCCGATGCTGCCGGTCAAGCTTATGAAATTACCAATCCTCTTTTGGTAACTCACGTTGAAGGTGACTATGTATTTGTTCAATACGAAGGCGTAGGTAGCTGGGGCCAAGCTCTCAAATCTGGTAACGTTCTTATCGGTGCTAATATAGATGCTAAACGTGGCGATATGATTCAAGGTCTCAAGGGTGTTTCTACTCCTTGCGATTACACTCAAGATGAGTATTATACTATCACTGTTAATAAAGGTGCTTCGTTCACAGTTGCCGAGGATGCCGAGTTGACAGTTGTAAGCAGTGATAATGCTATCGATTATGGTCAAGCACAGGAATGGGCTAATTTGACTTACAGTATTGCTGATGTGCAAGGTAATGCATTGAAGATTAAACCCGTAGGCGAAGTTGTTGAGGATGGTGGTCGCTACTACTATCGCGAAGAGGCTTATACTTGGGATCCTGAAACTCAAACTGATGTGGTGATTTATTACACGCTCGAACTTGTTTCTTCTGAGGTTGACTTGGCTGAGTGGGTAGGTGCCGAATTGGAAGGTAGCATTATCGGTGTACTCGACTATATGAATACCACAGACGAGGTGAAACTCTATGTTCATGGTCTTGCTTCAAACAATATCGAGTATCAAAATATTGGTGAGGTACTTGCTGCAGGTCCTCTCAGCGACTACTCTATGACAGTTTCGGTTGCCAATCCCGTTATTGTAACTTATGTTTACGATGCCGGTTGGTCTGCTGGTGTTACTGTACAAGATGAGACTGGTGCTATTTTCTTGTCATTGTATGATCCTTTGACTGTTGAAAATATCAAAGTTGGTGATATGCTCAGCGGTATCAAGGGTGGTGCCACATGGGGTGGCGGTCAAGCTCCTGCACTCTTTGGCTATGATGCCGATTCATATGTAGATTATCCTTTGGATGTTGTAAGCTCTGGTCACGATGTAGCGGCCGTTACTGCTACAATTGCCGAACTCAATGCCGAGCGTGATATCTTTGTTAACTATCAAATTTCTTACGACTGGGTTAACCGTCTCGTATTGCTCCAAAACGTAACATTCGATTACGCAATTGACGAAGGTGGCGAAGAGTGGCCCTGCCTCAAACAAGGTGAAGACGTATTGTTCGTTGTGAAGAACTTTGCTGAGTTGTTCTCTGTAGAAAAAGGTCAATCATTCGATGTAGTGGGTGTTGCCGATTACAACCGTATGAACTTGAGCAACCTCTATACAATACATCCTCGTTCGGCTGCCGACTTCTTCTCAACAGGTGTTGAGGGTATCGAGGCCGACAACAACGGTATCTATCTCGATGCTGCATACCAAGTTGTAGCTCCCGGCGCTATAGCTGTAGCTCTCTACGATGTGAACGGTCGTCAAGTAGGTACTACCGATGCTGCAGGTCTTGCCGAAGGTGTATATGTAGTACGTGCTACATACGCCGATGGTGCAGTGGTTGCTGCTAAAGTGGTACGCTAATAAAACAAATAAGCGGTGACGATACTATGATGATGCTGTCATCACAAGTCCGGATACTATGATGCCCCGGCATCACAAGTCTGCCACCGCAATCATAACAACAGGCTGTGTCGATTCACGACACAGCCTGTTGTGCTTTCATGTGTTGGAGGTAAAAAATGGTGCAGTGCAAGGGTGTTTGTCACTTTGTGCTTTTTGCGGTTTGTGTCTGTGTAGGCCTTGCAAAGCGACACTATATATTCTTTTCTTCGCAATTGTTAAAAATTATATAACTAAAAAACGTTGAACAATTGCTCTATTTACAATGTTTTGTAGTATCTTTGCAAAACGGTGTATATATATGTATATATCGCAATATGATAGCAACAAAATAATCAAAATTATAAATACTTAGTGTTATGAAAAAAGTTCTACTAATCTTATGTGCGCTGATGGTCACACAGTTGGCCGGTGCATGGTATTTGGTGGGAGGTTCAGCAGCATTGCAGAGTTGGAATGCCGGCAGTGCTATTGCTCCAACAACGACCGAAAATGGAATTGAAATTTTTGAAGGCATCTCTCTTGATCAGAATGTCGAGTTTAAATTTTTGAAATCGCAAGCTTGGGGTACTGAGTTAACCACCGGTGGCAATGTTACTACTGTAGGTACAGCCTATACATTGAAAACCTCTGGTAATAACACAAAATGGACCGGAGTATCAGGTACTTATGACCTCAAACTCGATCCTACCAACAAGAAGTTGACTATTGTAAAATCGACCGTCGCTCCCGAAGTATTGGAGATACCCGATGGCGTATTCTCATTCTATGAGGGCGAAACAGTGGCATTCTTTGTAAACAACGGCAAATGGAGCAAGGTTAATGCTTATGCCTGGGGTGGTAGTACCGGCGAAGTTTCTTCATGGCCCGGACAGTCTATGACTGCGGTTAGTGGTGTATTAATCAACAATAAGTACACTGCTTATAAATGGACTTGCACAAAAACCGGTACCCCCGGTAATATTATCTTCAATAATGGTAGCTCACAAACCGAAGATATTGCTTTTGTAAATGGTGGTGTGTATGATGTCAATGGTAAGTTGCTCAAAACTATTGTTCCTACAGTAGCTTTAGAGCCTACCGTTACACTCAACTATTCGCCCGAGGCTATCTATACAAACACTACTGTTACTCTCTCTGCAACAGTTCTCGATGGTGATGGTATGACAGTTGAGTATCTCGTAAACGATGAGAAACTCAGCGGCAACAAGTGGACTCCCACTACTGCCGGTAGCTATACACTCACTGCCAACTTGGTTGACGGTACTACCGTTAAGGCTACCGATAGCAAAACTGTTACCGTAAAAGAGAGCACATTGTTTACCGTTTATCTCGAGAAATCTTCGGCTTGGACTACTACTTACATCTACTGCTGGGGTGGTTATGGCAATACATGGCCCGGTGACAAACTCACTGCTACCGAGACTGTAAACGGTGTTGATTACTACAAATGGGACTTCAAAAATATCGAGTCGGTAAATATCATCTTCACAGATAATAGCGGAAACCAAACTGCCGATATTTCTAATGTTACTAAAACAACCTACTATCGCCTCAAAGGCAAAACCGGTAATCCTTGCGGTCATGAGGAGGTAGATCCTACTGTTAAGCCCGAGACACTTGTTTACAACGTAACAGTGCCCGCTCATACATTCGAATGTTACATTGTTGGTGAGTTTAACGAATGGGGTACTTTCGTTCCTATGGAGAAAGTTGACGATACACATTATACTATTACACTCGACAATGTATATAAAACTTCTAAGTATAAATATACCAGTGGCAAAGGTTGGGATTATGTAGAGAAAACTGCTGCCGGTGAAGAAATTCAAGACCGCACATACCAAGCCAACGATGTTGTTGCTAAGTGGAACAAAAAGCCTGCTGTAGAGGAGTACATTGTAGCCGGTCGTATGTATTCACTCAACTTGGGTGAAGATTGCGAGTGGGAAAATCCCGTTATGCAAACAGCTCGCCGTAAAGCAGCTCCTACTGCATTCGAGTTCTTCGAGGACTTTGACGATGACACACACTTTGCCAATGGCGGTATCGTACCCGATGGTTGGTTGTCAACCGGTACAATGGCAGCTCAACGTGAGAAAGCCGGTCTCTATGAAACAGGTTACGATGCACATAGCGGAAGCTATATGCTCAACTCACTCGACCAAATGGGTGCTCTTCGCGATGAGGTACTCTATACACCTATGATGAAACTTGCCGGTGGTAAAGAGGCTACAATCTCATTCTATATCTATGCACCCGGTGGCTCACCCGCAGCATTTTATTCATATGTAGATGTAAAAGCCGGAACAGCCCAAAGCCTCGATGCACAAACAATAGCATTGGGCGCAACAAGCTCGTCACATCCCTCATGGACTGAGTTGAAGTATGTATTTACTCCCGAGGCCGATGGCGAATATTGCTTCTCAATAGCAATGAAACAATCGACCGATTTGTCACGCGATCATGGCTTTATCGGTATTGACGATGTAACTATTACCGGTTATGCACCTGCTGAGGGTGGTAGCGATGAGCCCGAACAACCTGTTGTTCCTGAGGGTGACTTCTGGTATGCTGCTAAGTTTATCAACTACAATACAGGTGCTTACACTTGGGCTAAGGCCGATAGCTATGATGCAGAGTACAACTCATATATGTTCTATCTCGCCGAGGGTAATATGCCTGCAACTCGTGCTGCCGAGGATAACAAATATACTCACGTACAATTTGTACAATATGCTTCGGAAGAGGTTGCACCCGAAAACCTCCACACACTCACACTTGCCAATGCTACCAACAAAACCGGTGAGCTCTATTTCGATGGTACAACATCTACTGTATATGACCTCCAAAACGAAGTTTGGAAGGCTATCGGTACTATGCTCGATGAGGTAGAGGCTGAGCCTACTATTGAGTATGCCGGTTATGTAGTATTTGCCGAAGGTGCTATCGAGGTATATAACCTCAATGGTGTTGTGGTAGCTCGCGGTTATGACAGTGTAGATCTTCGCAATCAAGTTCGCGGTATCTACATCGTGCGCGCCGGTGAGCAAGTACGCAAGGTAGTACGCTAATAGCAACAGATAGGTTTATAACAACCTACATATAATCAAGGCGGTGTGTCCTGCGGGCACACCGCCTTGTCTGTTTATGGGGCGTAGAGCCGTCCGGCAAAATCTTTATTACATTCGATGTGATAAGATGAATTTTGTGGGCTTCTACCTATTTTATCGCATTCTCATAAATTAAAATACCTTAAACCGCAACCAATTAATAGCCTCAACACAGACCTACTCACCCTAAATTTTATTAATTTTGCACCAAATTTTTTATAATACGCTATCGGAAATGAAATTTTTGAAGGAACCCTTATCAGACTTTGGCGATTATGTAATGCTAATGGGACGAACATTTACTCGTCCCGACCGTATGCGTGAGTCGTTTCGTTGTTATATCGATGAGTTATATAAACTGGGTGTAAGTTCAATCCTTATCGTTATCGTCATATCTATATTTATTGGTGCACTCATTACCATTCAGATGCAGCTCAACATTATGTCGCCCTCGTTGCCGCGTTATACGGTAGGTTACTCGGTGCGTGAAATCGTATTGCTTGAGTTCTCATCGTCTATTATGGCACTGATATTGGCCGGAAAGGTAGGCTCGAATATTGCCTCGGAGATAGGTACTATGCGTGTGTCGGAGCAAATAGATGCAATGGAGGTGATGGGTATAAATAGTGCCAACTATATCATTTTGCCCAAGATAGCTGCTATGGTGAGCTACATACCCATTCTGTCGGCTTTCAGTATGATTACCGGTCTGGGCGGTGCCTATTTTGTGGCGTTGTTTACCGATATAATGCCTATGTCAACCCTTACACATGGTTTCCAAGCCTATTTCAAGGAGCACTATATATGGTATGCACTGTT
>JAFZDG010000275.1 GCA_017561285.1 Bacteroidaceae bacterium | reverse complement strand
GCTATAGAATTGATGGAGAAACAAAAAGATGAGGAAATAAAAGTGACTGTTGAGAATGCTATCGGAGATGTAGATAAACTTATACAAAATAGGTATAAAGAAAATCTCAAATATTCTTATCGTGAAGGGTATAATGATGGAGAGGAATATGGTCGAGAAACATACGGAGGTGGCTATAATCAAGGTTATAGTGATGGATATGATGAAGGTTATGATGATGGTTATAATGATGGTAGTTATTAGTAATAATATTTTAAAAATTTAATATATGAAAAGAACAATTGCAGCAATAGCATTGCTTGTTGCCGGTATGTCCGGCATAATGAGTGTTGATGCCAAGTATTATGATGCTTCGGCAAGTGAGGTGTATGTGTGTACAGGTAAGTATGCTAAAAAGTACCACAACGATTATGAGTGCAAAGGCCTGCAAAAGTGCAGTGCGGAGATTATAACTCTTACTGTTGAGGAGGCAGAAAAGAGGGGTTACACAAAATGTAAAATATGTTATTGAGTTTCTTTTTAAATTAGAAAAGTGTGTTACCCTGTGTGTTACCTTTTCGAAAAAAAACGTCACAACCAACTGATAATAAGCGCACTCTTCGACTCCCCATGGGCGCACTTTTTAAAGAGGATAATTGGCGTTTTAATATTTTGAAAATCAGGGTGTTAAAACAAAAATATTTGGAGGTTTTGTGTGCAAAGGTAGCACAAAAGGTAACACAAAATAACTCCAAATAACACCGTTGTGTGTCATTTTGTGTTACCCCTAAAAACACAATTATCTATGAGAATTGACGATTTTTTAAATGATGTTCCGAGGGTGTCGTTGGTGCGACACAGGGGAATAATTAAGTTACAAGTCTATTTTTCGCGCGAAGAGAGAAAATATTTTTCGACCGGGATAGCAATTTCGGGAAAAAATTGGCGCGATGGTTTGGTCGTTGGGACTCGCGATTCGGCTCGGCTGAATGCGCAGCTTCTGAAAAAAGTAGATGAGATGCAGAGGAGGTTGATTGCTCTGTCGGCTAATGGAGAAGAGTTGTCGGCTTACACGTTGGATAACGTGCTGCAAAAACAGAAAGCTCTACGTGGTAGTTTCCTTGATTATATGGCAGAGCGAATTGCTGAGCGTGACATCGCATACAACACCAAGAGAAATCACTTGAAGGCATTGCGGGAGTTGCAGCGGTTTGGCGGTATAGTCACTTTCAATTCTCTTACCCCGTCTAATATATATAAGTTTGACCAATTCTTGAGGCGTGAGAATAAGAGTCGTACACAGGTGACTCTTCATAATATACACAAGTGTGTAAAGGTGTATATTAACGAATGCTGTCAGCTCGGAATCGTGAAGGATAATCCGTACAAACAATTTAGGTATGATAGAGGCAAACATAAGGAGCGTATGCCATTGACGGAGGATCTTATTACTCGTGTGCGTGATGCGGAGCTTGCGGGCAAATATAGAAAGACACGTGACTTATTCGTGTTGATGTGCTATACAGGGTTGTCGTATGTGGATATGCAGGCGTTGAGGCGAGAAGATATTATAGAGAGAGGTGGCAAACTGTATATCCGCTCAACGAGAACGAAGTCGAAGGAGGCTTTTTATACGCCTATATTTCCGGCGGCACGAATGGTGCTTGAGAGGTATGATTATAAAGTGCCGATGATAAGTAACCAAAAAATGAATAAATACTTGCACGAGATCGAGTGTATGCTTGATATTCCGATCTCGATGACTTGCCACGTTGCTCGACATTCGTTTGCTACGCTGATGCTGACTTATGATGTACCTATACCTGTCGTGGCTAAAATGCTTGGCCATTCGTCGACCAAAACGACAGAGATATATGCGAAGGTGTTGGCTATGAATGTTGAGGCTAAAAGCGAGATGGTGTTCGATAAGATTCAGTAGTGAGTTGTCAAGGATTGCTTGATAGGTGTTTCTTCGCTCACCTTTCACTATCTTTGCCCATGATTGCTACCTGTGTGTGGCGTCGTTTTTATTACGAAAGCGTTTGCGAGTTTTATCCTTTCTACGAAATTCGCCAAAATTGAGATACAGGATAACCGTCGTAAATGCCTATGCTTGCCTGATGCCCTACGAAGTAGGTTGTTATATAGGTGATGCGTGGGATGTACTGTTTATTGTATCAAGGCGTTTGGTGATGCCTCGTAGAAGATAAACAGACATTGCCACGCTTTCTTGTTATGAGCCTATATAACCACTTCATAGCATTCAGGCGGGAAAGGTTGTGCCATTGCATGGTACAACCCTTTTTTTTGTCATGCCTTGTTCTTGCCGGTGAGGTGGCGCGATGCGAAGTCGTTGATGAATGTGTTGGCGGATGTTTGGTCGGCCGATTGTTGGTTGGCAAGGCGTGTGATGTTGGTGAGTCGCTCGGCAACGACCGAGAGTTTGTCGGCGGC
>JAFZDG010000274.1 GCA_017561285.1 Bacteroidaceae bacterium | reverse complement strand
GGTAGAGGTCGATATGGAGCGTAGCGAGCAAGTGCGCCGTTGGTGGCCATTCCTTCGCGACCGCCGCATAGAGAACTATGGCGATATCGTGAAGCGATTTAGAGATTGATTTATATAGGGTAGCTATGAGTCTTTGATAAGACCTATGCCTCCATCATAACACAAGCGGTGTGTCATTGCTCTGGCACACCGCTTGCGTTTGTTTATATGGTTTTACTTCTTTTCTCTCTTCATCTTTATTCGGTCTTTGTGCGTCTGAATGGTTCGCAACTTCTTTGAGTTGAACAAATCGGCCGGTGATACTACAAGTTGGTTCAGCTTTATACGGCGTTCGCTGAGCATACTTTCCATACCCTCTATCTTATAATCTTTGATGGCGCGAGGCTGGCACAGCTCTATACCCAAGTCGTTTTTGTAGATAAGATATACGAGTTCCGAGTTATAGTATCGGTCGTTGTCGAGCGATAGAAGAAAATCGTACTCGGCAAGCATATACTTGTTGTAGTCTATCTTTACCTCTTTATCGGTTGCGCGCATAATGGTGTATTCCGACCTTGCTCCTTGCTTGATAAAACTATGCAGAGGTATCATCGTTACACTCTTATCTACGTGCAATACATAGAATCCATCATCCTTCTTGATGATTATACCGCATTGAGTGATGGTTGATTGTGTGGCTCGTTCGAGAAGAGCCGATTGATTCTTTGTACCGGTATTGAATATTATATCTCCTTCGCGGGGTTTGGTGTCGGTGTTACAGCCGACACAGAGGAGTAGAAGCAGTGATAGGCAGAAATTTCTCATAAGTATGTTACATTCTTTATTTATTATGTGTGCGAAGGTAAGCATTATTGTTGATATATGCATTGTGTTGAGGTGACAAAATGACGTATGTGACTGTAATTTTGTCTTGTAATGTATTGGTTATCACGACATTTTGTCGCATATACGTGGTCGGCATTGCTTTTGATTTTATCTTGGCGAACATCGCGCGTTGCGATATGTTTATTTAGTTATGAAGAGATAAAGAAAGGAGATATAAAAATGAATTTCAACAATTTCACTATCAAGTCGCAAGAGGCAGTACAGAAAGCGGTCGATTATACTACACAATCGGGATGCCAGTCGGTAGAGCCTGTACATTTGCTGCGTGCTACCGTAGAGGTGGGCGATAGCTTGGTTGATTTTATTTTTCAAAAATTGGGCGTTTCCAAGCAGTCGCTTATACAATGGTGCGAGCGTTCTATGGCTATGCAACCCCGTGTGAGTGGGGGTGAGCCATTTTTGAGCCGCGATAGCAACAAGGTGTTGCAGCGTGCTGTCGAATACTCAACCCGTCAGGGCGACCGTTTTGTTGCGCTCGAATCTTTGTTGATGGCTTTGTTTCTTGTCAAGAGCGAGGCTTCGACCTACCTCAAGGATGCCGGCGTTACCGAGAAGGAGTTGGGGGCTGCCATCGATGAGTTGCGAAGAGGTAAAAATGTGACCGATCAAGGTGCCGAAGGTAGCTACAATGCCTTGTCGAAGTATGCTATAAACCTCAACGAACGTGCCCGTACCGGCAAGTTAGATCCGGTTATAGGTCGTGATGACGAGATACGCCGCGTATTGCAGATATTGAGTCGCCGCACCAAAAACAACCCTATACTCATTGGTGAGCCGGGAACCGGTAAAACAGCTATTGCCGGGGGACTTGCACACCGTATTGTGCGCGGCGATGTGCCTGAGAACCTCAAGACCAAGCAGATAGTCTCGCTCGATATGGGCGCTTTGGTGGCCGGTGCAAAATACAAAGGTGAGTTTGAAGAGCGACTCAAAGCCGTTGTAAACGAGGTGATTGATGCCAATGGCGAAATTATTTTGTTTATCGATGAAATACACACATTGGTAGGGGCCGGTAAGGGCGAGGGGGCTATGGATGCTGCCAATATTCTCAAGCCCGCCCTGGCGCGTGGCGAGTTGCGTTCGATAGGTGCTACCACGCTCAATGAGTACCAAAAATACTTTGAGAAAGACAAGGCTTTGGAACGCCGTTTTCAGATTGTTATGGTCGATGAGCCCGATGAGTTGAGTACTATATCTATCCTGCGCGGTCTCAAGGAGCGATACGAAAATCACCACAAAGTGCGCATCAAAGACGATGCTATCATAGCCGCAGTGCAACTCTCGCAGCGCTATATCACCGATCGTTTTTTGCCCGACAAGGCTATTGACCTCATGGATGAGGCTGCTGCCAAGTTGCGTCTGGAGGTTGACTCCGTTCCCGAAGCGCTTGACGAGATAAGCCGCAAGCTCAAGCAGTTGGAGATAGAGCGTGAAGCTATAAAACGTGAGAATGACAAAGAAAAAATAGATACACTGGGACGTGAAATAGCCGACCTTCGCGAAGAAGAAACCCGCCTGCAAGCCAAGTGGAAAGCCGAAAAAGAGTTGGTCAATCGCATACAACAGAATAAGATAGATATAGAGAACCTTCGTTTTGAGGCCGAGCGTGCCGAGCGTGATGGCGATTATGGTCGTGTGGCCGAGATTCGCTATGCCAAGATAAAACAGAAAGAAGATGAGATTGCCGATGTGCAAGCACGTCTGCACCAAATGCAAGGTGATAAAGCGATGATCAAGGAGGAGGTCGAAGCCGAAGATATTGCCGATATAGTGTCGCGTTGGACCGGCATACCGGTGAGCAAGATGATGCAAAGCGAGCGCGAAAAGTTGCTGCATCTTGAGGAGGAGTTGCATCGCCGAGTAGTAGGGCAGGATGAAGCTATTCGTGCCATTTCCGATGCCGTTCGCCGCAGTCGTGCCGGACTCAATGATCCCCGCAGGCCCATTGGCTCGTTTATCTTCTTGGGTACAACCGGAGTGGGTAAGACCGAGCTGGCAAAAGCATTGGCGGAGTATCTCTTCGATGATGAGAATATGCTCACTCGCATCGATATGAGTGAGTATCAAGAGAAGTTCAGTGCCACACGTCTCATTGGTTCGCCTCCCGGATATGTGGGTTATGACGAAGGCGGACAGCTCACCGAAGCCATTCGCCGCAAACCCTATTCGGTTGTTCTGTTCGATGAAATAGAGAAGGCGCACCCCGATATATTCAATGTCTTGTTGCAAGTGCTCGATGATGGTCGTCTCACCGACAATAAAGGCCGATTGGTCAATTTCAAGAACACCATCATTATTATGACTTCCAATATGGGATCGCAACTCATACGCGACAATTTCTCGCATATGACGGCCGATAATCGCGAGCAGGTCATCGACACCACCCGCGAGGCGGTATTAAATATGCTCAAGCAGACCATTCGCCCCGAGTTTCTCAATCGCATCGATGAGACTATTATGTTCACACCCCTGAGCGAGAATGAGATACAAGAGATTGTTGAGATGCAGATAGCGAGTGTGCGAGGTATGCTTGCCAAGAACGGGGTACAGCTGCAACTTACCCCCGATGCACTGGCTTTCCTTTCGCGCGAAGGTTATGATCCCGAGTTTGGCGCGCGTCCTGTCAAGCGGGTTATACAGCGGCTGTTGCTCAATGCACT
>JAFZDG010000273.1 GCA_017561285.1 Bacteroidaceae bacterium | reverse complement strand
TCTATGCTCGCGTAGTTATTGATGGCGAGATGGAGAGTGAGGAGTTGAAGGCCTTTAAGCAACAACTCAACGAGGTGATGGGACACTATTGGTGCAGCTATGCCACAGACGATACCATGAAACTGCACTTTGTTATGCAGTTTGAGCGCCTGATGAATCCCGAAGAAGGTATCTCAGCTCATCAAGAGAGTGCATTGCAAGTGAAGGAAGGTGTGGTACGACTGCATGGTCGTGAGGTAGCGCGATATGAGAACCTTGCATTTGCCAGCGAAAATGAGGAGTACAAGCGACTGAAAGGCGAGATAGCATCACTCGAAAAAGACATAGTGATGCTTCGTTCGTTGCAAAACGAGGCATTGCAACCTATGATTATCGAGAAACTCACCCAACAGAATCAAGCCCGCGAATTACTCGGGAAGTTGGAAGATAATCTCTTCGATACAGCCCTGTATATTAGCAAGATGTTGAGCAGCGACACGCCCATTACTCCCCGCAAGCGATTAGCCATAGAGTTCTTTGAGAAGGGCAATAACAAAGGTGTGATAGATACCCTTCGCATGGAAGATATTGCCGCCGATGCCGAGGATGCGGCACAACGGCGAGAGAAGCTGCGTCAAATGCGCGAGAGCATCGATGCCGCCGACAAACAAATTATTGAAGAGATACGCTCTATTATCGAGGAGTATGGTCTCCGCGCCAAAGCCTTGATGCAAGAATACAGCAATCCCAATCACTTTACCGAAGCCTGCCAAGCCTACGAAGCCGGTATTGCTCTCGCCGAAAAGCATCTCGATCAAGACGAAATAGCGAAGCAATATTTTGTCTATGCCTCTTTTCTGCAAAATAATAATCAATTCGACCATGCAATAGAGTTTTACAAACAAGCATTAGAAATCCGCACCCGTTTGGCAGAGCAGCACCCCGAGGCTTATCTACCTGATGTGGCCATGACACAAAACAACTTAGCCAACTTGTATAGCGACACGAATCGACCGGATGAGGCGGAAGAGCTATACAAACAAGCATTAGAAATATATACCCGTTTGGCAGAGCAACACCCCGAGGCTTATTTGCCCGATGTTGCAGTTACACAAAACAACTTGGCGAATTTGTATTGCAAAACCAACCGACTTGGCGAAGCCGAAGTGCTTTATAAAGAGGCTTTGGATGTCTACACACGACTTGCCGAGCAATATCCCGAGGCTTATCTGCAATATGTTGCACGAACTCAAAACAACTTGGCCGCTTTGTATAGCGACACCAATCACCTTGACGAGGCCGAAGTGCTCTATAAAGAGGCTTTGGATATCTACACGCAACTTGCCGAGCAACATCCCGAGGCTTATCTGCCCGATGTAGCCATGACACAAAACAATTTGGCGATTTTGTATAGCAAAACCAACCAACTTGGCGAAGCCGAAGTGTTTTATAAAAAGGCTTTGGATGTCTACACACAACTTGCCGAGCAATATCCCGAGGCTTATTTGCCCGATGTTGCACTAACTCAAAACAACTTGGCGAACTTGTATATAAACACCAACCGACCGGATGAGGCGGAAGTGCTCTACAAACAAGCATTGGAGATATATACCCACTTGGCAGAGCAACACCCCAAGGCTTATTTGCAATATGTTGCAAATACTTTAAACAACTTGGCGACATTGTATTACAAAACCAACCTACTACAGAAGGCGCTTTCCATGGCACAAAAGGCATTAGAAACATATACTACGCTAAACAATATGTTTGATGGCCACTTTGCCAACGAAATAGAAAGTGCTAATCAACTTATAGAGATGATAAAGCACGACAATCAGCCATAGCAGAATAAATCCCCTATAAAACGAATAATCGCTTTCATAAAGAGATTGTTCTGTAAAAAATAACACAACGAATAGATGTATAAAAAGTAACATCATGACTCATACACGCACCATTAATATATTTCTTGCATCGAGCAACGAACTCATCAACGACCGCAATAGTTTTCAGGCTTTTATTGCTTCGCTCGACGATATTTACGAGAGTCGCGGCTGGCGCATCAAGTGTCGCCGGTGGGAGGATTTTCCGGCCTACTGCACCGGTAGCCGCACACAAGATGCCTACAACAAGATAGTGCGAGCCAGTGATATGTGCATTGCCTTGTTTCATATGCAGGCGGGCCAATACACCATCGAGGAGTTTAACCAAGCTATGGATGGCTACCGCGAGTGCGGACATCCCAAAACCTATGTCTATGCTCGCGTAGTTATTGATGGCGAGATGGAGAGTGAGGAGTTGAAGGCCTTTAAGCAACAACTCAACGAGGTGATGGGACACTATTGGTGCAGCTATGCCACAGACGATACCATGAAACTGCACTTTGTTATGCAGT
>JAFZDG010000022.1 GCA_017561285.1 Bacteroidaceae bacterium | reverse complement strand
GGTTTGATTATCAATAGGAATGATGTTATGAGAAAAGTATCGTTTTTGATTATATTATTGGCAGTCCTCTCGTGGGTGGGATGTGATTGCAAGCAGTCGTGCGAGGGTGCTAATTTGCCCGATAGTGCAGTGGTTGCTATTGATAAGATAGATCCTCCTTTTTGGTTTACCGGTATGAAAAATGCCTCGTTGCAGATAATGCTTTATGGCGAGGGAGTAGGTAATGCCGTAGATGTAGTAACCGACTATGCCGGTGTGAAAGTAGATAGTGTGGTGAGCCTCGACAGCAAAAACTACCTGCTGGTATATCTCGATGTGGCTCAAGCTCAACCCGGTGAGTTGGCTTTGCATTTGCTCTTTGATGGCTGCAAGCAGCGTGTGCCCTATGAGTTGCGTGCTCGCGAGGTGGCTCCCGAGGCTCGTATCGGTTTTGATGCAGGTGATGTGCTTTATATGCTTATGCCCGACCGTTTTGCCAATGGCGATACATCGAACGATAATGTGGAAGGTATGAGCCCTTATGTGGTAGATCGCAAGCAACCCAATGCCCGTCATGGTGGCGATATACAGGGTATTATCGATCACATCGACTACTTCAATGAGTTGGGTGTAACAGCGTTGTGGTTTACTCCCGTATTGGAGAATAATATGAAAGATGATATGTGGGGCGAGTATCGCCATAGCTGTTATCATGGCTATGCAACCACCGACTATTACAAGGTCGATCCTCGTTTCGGTAGCAACGAAACCTATCGTCAACTCACCGAGAAAGCTCACGAGAAGGGCTTGAAGATTGTAATGGATATGATTTTCAACCATTGCGGCAGTGAACACGTTTGGCTCAAAGATATGCCCTCGAAAGACTGGTTTAACTATCCCGACTACGAGAACAATTTTGTGCAGACATCATACAAACTCACACCCCATGTCGATCCTTATGCTTCGCAATACGATTTCGACCAAATGAACGATGGATGGTTTGTGATCTCTATGCCCGACCTCAACCAACGCAACCCCCATGTGGCACGCTATCTTATCCAAAACAGTTTCTGGTGGATAGAGGCTGTGGGCATTGATGGTATTCGTATGGATACACATCCCTATGCACACTATGATGCTATGTCGCAATGGATGAAAGAGTTGAACGAGGAGTATCCCAACTTTACTGTCGTAGGTGAGACTTGGTGCGAAAATCCGGCCTTTACAGCCTGGTGGCAAAAGGATAGCAAACTGTCGGCACCTCGCAATAGCAACCTCAAGAGTGTGATGGACTTCCATTTGTGGCAAGTAGTCAACACAGCCTTTGCCGAGCATACCGATGGCTATATGATGGGACTCAATAAGTTGTATAATCACTTTGTGTATGACTATCTCTATGCCGATGCTTCGATGGTGATGGCCTTTATTGAGAACCATGATACCAACCGCTTCTTGCAAAACGGAGCCGATATAACAGCTCTCAAGCAAGCAATGACACTCTTGCTCACTACACGCCGCATTCCTCAATTGTACTACGGAACAGAGGTGATGATGAATGGTACAAAAGATAAGTTTGACGGTCTTGTGCGCAAAGATTTTCTTGGCGGATGGGAGGGCGATGCTCGCAATCTATTCAATGCTGCCGAGCGCAATGCCGTAGAGAGCGAGGCCTTCAACTTTATCAGTACGCTCTTGCACTGGCGCAAAGGCAACGATGTGATAGCCAAGGGCGATATGAAGCACTTCATTCCCCAACAAGGCGTGTATGCCTATGCACGTAGCTACGAAGGCAAGCAAGTACTTGTGTTGCTCAATGGTACCAATCAAGATGTGAATCTGCATCTCAAACCCTATGCCGAGGTGTTGAATGGTGCCACTGAAGGTCACGATGTGATTTCGGGCAATCGTATCACGTGGGGCGAAACGATAGCCTTGCCTGCTCGTGGTAATATGGTTATTGAATTATAAGCACTAAGATGCAATAATGAAGCAAGGAGGTAGCACGTGTATGCAGCCTCCTTGCATTGTTTAAGAAGAGGGGTAAAGGTTAGAAATTGATAAAATTCTTGATAATATTTGTTGTCGTAAAGTAAATTATATATCTTTGCACCAACAATATGGAAACAAACGAACATAGTATTACGGAAGATGTAGATGCGGATACGGATTTATGCCGTAGATTCGCACATTCTTACATTTATACAGCAGTTGCTTCGTGTGGAGTGACTTCTATAGCGTTACAACCTCAATTTTTTGTATTCCGATTATAGTTGTGTAGCCGGTTGCATAGTAGATGCAATTGAGTTATACTCGTCTTTTTTTACCTATCAGAATTTTTTTTTAACCTAAACATTATCTATAACAAGATATTACCTTTATGGGATTACTTATTTTTTATTTACTATTGGCACTCATTGTGTCATTTATGTGTTCGGTGCTTGAGGCTGTATTGCTTTCTACGCCTATCTCCTTTATCGCTATGAAAGAGCAAGATGGAGCAGCCAATGCCTCGTTGCTTATGAATTATAAGAAAGATCCGGATAGAGCATTGTCGGCCATTCTTTCGTTCAATACCATAGCCCATACAGTGGGTGCAGCCGGTG
>JAFZDG010000021.1 GCA_017561285.1 Bacteroidaceae bacterium | reverse complement strand
GTGGACGTGTATGGAATGCCGAAGAATTGATGATGATGGCTCGTATATGCGCCCGCCACAATGTATTGGTAGTGTCGGATGAGATACATAGCGATATGCCGCTGCGGGGTTATAAACATACACCCTTTGCCTCAGTGAGTGATGAGGCTGCTCAAAATTGCATTACCTTTATGGCGGCAAGCAAGACGTTCAATATTGCCGGCCTTAAAAGTTCGTTTCATATTATTTCCAATCCCGATATACGCAAGCATTTTGCTCGTTTCTTGCGTCATCGTGAGTTAGATACAGCTCATCTATTTGCCACAGAAGCTGTTGCAGCGGCATATAATGAGGGCGAAGAGTGGCTCGAAGAGATGTTGCAATATGTCGAGGCCAATATCGATTATATGCAGGCTTATATCAAAGAGCATATGCCGCGTCTCGATATGATACGTCCGCAAGCCTCTTACTTGGTATTCCTCGATGCAAGAGGTCTGCAACTGACCGATGAACAATTGGCTCAATTCTTTACACACAAGGCGCGAGTGGCTGTCAATCCGGGTGTTCTGTTTGGTGAAGGAGGTAGCGGTTTCGTTCGTATGAACCTGGGTTGTCCGCGAGCTACCTTGCAGCAAGCACTTGAACGCATCAAGGAGGCGTACGATAAGTTGTGATGCTTGGGAGTCGCTTGTTTCTTTAATTGTATTCTTTAAGCTATAGTAGTTGTATCGGAAATTGATTTTTTTGATGCAACTACTTTGCTTTAATACCTCTTAATATAGCCCATTTCATCGAAAAAATGTATCTTTGCGGTAAAGAAAATATAGCTATATAGTGGAACACAAAGAAGTCGTAAAAAGAATGCAACAACGGCTCGATTGTAGTAAGGAAGAAGTGGAGTCTATGCTCGATGCCTTCTGTAATATAATTGTCGAGCGTTGTCAGCAGATGGATACCATCATGATACAAGGTCTGGGTACGTTTGAAGCTCGTAAGAAAATGGAACGTATCTCGGTCAACCCCTCTACAGGTAAGCGTATGCTCATCCCTCCCAAAATTACTATGGTGTTTAAGCCCAGTAATGCGATTAAAACTCAACTCAAAACCAAAAAGTAAGTATGGAAAAGAAAGTAACATTTCCCGAGTTGGTGGAGTTGTTGGCTATAAAGCGTGATTGTACCAAGCGTGAGGCCGAAAACTTCTTGCGAGAGTTGATTGCTTTGATGACCGAGGTTGTTTCATCGGGCGAAGTGCTACGTATCAATGGATTGGGTGTTTTCAAGCCGGTGTGGGTTGAAGAGCGTGCAAGTGTAAATGTACAGACCGGTGAGCCTTCGGTTATACCGGGACACTATAAACTCACGTTTACTCCTGCCAAGGCTGTGCGCGAAGCGGTAAATGAGCCTTTTGCTTGTTTTTGTGTCGAGGAGTTGCCCGATGATGCGCCTATCTTGTCGGATGGCTCAAAAATCGATGAAGTCGATGCCGATAGTGCCGATGATGACGAACCAATTGATGGGGTAGAGGCTTTTGTCGAATTGCTTGAGAATACTTTGCCTCAAAATGCAGACGAAGCATTGCCTGAAATTCATCCCGAGCCACTTATCGAAGTGAAAGAAGATACTGACGAGCGTGTTGCTGAGCCGGAAAAAGTCGATGAAATCGAGGTTCTCGAAGTTGTAGAGAATCCTGTTACCCTCTCGAATGACAATAACAATGTGTGTGAGGGGATACAGCCGTCATCGGCAGACAATATTAAACCGGAAGAGGTCGAATCTTGTTTAGAAGAAGACGATGCCCCTGTTTCTACACCCGACAAAGCCACTGAAAGTGCTGATGAAATGGCGGAAAATGCCGATGAAAAGGTGCAAAAAGCCTATCATCGAGGGGTATGTATGGGTGTAGGTGCTACGTTTATAGTATTTGTCGTTGTTGCAATCGTGGTATGTCTGTTATTGTTCAGTCCGCGATTTGATACGTGGAAACATCGATCTTCGAGTCTGTTTTCAACCGACACAGTAACGAAAACCGAAGATGTGCAACCGATAGATGTGTTGCCTATGGATACAGCGAGCCGTTGTGTGCAAGCCATAGATACGACTGTTGTTGATACTGTATCGTTTGATACCGATAGTGTTGTCGTGTCGGACCTCGATATGACCGATACAGAAGTTGTTACCGATACGATACGCCGAGGAGTTTTCCTCACCAATGTATCGTATAGGCATTATGGTCACAAAGCCTTCTGGGTGTATATATATGAAGAGAACAGTCATATCATTGCCAATCCCGACAATGTGCCCGTAGGCACAGTGGTGGTTATTCCTCCTGCCGAGAAGTATGGCATAGATGCAACCGACACAACGGCCGTAAATGTAGCGTTGGAGAAGGCCGAAGTTATCAAAAGACTTATGCGACAATAGGAAGATGTGTTGTTTAAATTTTTTTAATTAACATACGGCCTAATTTTAACAGATGTGCATTCGTTTGCACCTTATATATAGTTACCTTTGCACCGTAATTTCAATATGTAATAATAACATTAAAATATAAAGATATGAGTGAAACAGTCGATATCAGAGAATTGAACGAACTGATAGCCGGAAAAAGTACTTTTGTCAACACCATTACAATGGGTATGGACCGTATAATCGTAGGTCAAAAACATTTGGTAGATTCGTTGTTGATAGGTCTGTTGTCAAATGGACACATCTTGCTCGAAGGTGTTCCCGGTCTTGCCAAGACATTGGCTATCAAAACACTTGCATCGCTTATTGATGCCAAGTATAATCGTATTCAGTTTACTCCCGACTTGTTGCCTGCCGATGTTGTAGGTACGATGGTATATAGCCAATCGAAAGAGCAGTTCCAAATCAAACGAGGTCCCGTATTTGCCAACTTTATCTTGGCCGATGAGATAAATCGTGCTCCGGCTAAGGTGCAAAGTGCCTTGCTTGAGGCGATGCAAGAGCGTCAAGTTACCATTGGCGAAAAGACTTTTAAACTCGATGATCCTTTCCTCGTGTTGGCTACTCAGAACCCCATTGAGCAAGAGGGTACCTATCCGCTACCCGAGGCGCAAGTAGACCGCTTTATGTTGAAGGTTGTGATAGGCTATCCCAAGAAAGAAGAGGAGCGTGAAATTATCCGCCGCAATATCGACAACCTCTTTGAAGAGGTACGTCCTGTTCTCACTCCCAACGATATTATTGAGGCTCGCGAGGTGGTGCGCAAAGTTTATATTGATGAAAAGATTGAACGCTATATTGTCGATATCGTTTTCGCTACACGTTTCCCCGAAGAGTATGGTATGCGTGACCTCAAGAATATGATCTCTTTTGGTGCTTCGCCGCGTGCTTCTATCAACTTGGCTTTGGCTGCTCGTGCATATGCCTTCTTGAAGATGCGTGGATATGTTATCCCGGAGGATGTGCGTGCTGTTTGTCACGATGTCTTGCGTCACCGCATCGGACTCAGCTATGAGGCCGAGGCCAATAACATAACAGCCGAAGAGATAATCAGCGAAATACTCAATCGTGTAGAAGTACCTTGATAGGACACTATACAAGTCGTTAATCATACAGAATAGCGTGTATGGAAAATAGCGAGTTGCTCAAGAAAGTACGCCACATTGAGATAAAAACACGTGGCCTCTCTCGCAATATTTTTGCCGGTCAGTATCACTCGGCCTTCAAAGGTCGTGGTATGGCCTTTTCGGAGGTGCGCGAGTATCAGTATGGCGATGATGTGCGCGATATCGATTGGAATGTAACGGCTCGTCACAACAAACCTTACATCAAGGTTTTTGAAGAAGAGCGTGAACTTACTGTTATGTTGCTTGTCGATATGTCGGCCAGCCGCAACTTTGGTGCGGTGGGTGAAATGAAGCGCAATATGATGATTGAGATTGCGGCAACGCTTGCCTTTTCGGCTATACAGAACAATGACAAGATTGGTGTGCTCTTCTTTACCGATAAGATAGAGAAGTTTATTCCACCCAAGAAGGGTAAAAAACATATTCTTTATATCATTCGTGAGTTGATAGGCTTCGAGCCTGAAGGTACAGGTACCGACTTGAAGTTGGCTCTCGAATATGCAACTAATGTTATCAAACGTCGTTGTACGGCATTCCTTATCTCCGATTTTATAGCTGCACCTACATACAACGATGCCATCCTCATAGCCAATCGCCGTCACGATGTTGTGGCGTTACAGGTCTATGACAAGCGCGAAACAGAGTTGCCCGATGTGGGACTCATAAAAATGCGTGATGTGGAACGCGGTACAGAGGAGTGGGTAGATACCTCTTCGGCTCGTGTGCGTGATGCATATGCCGGTTGGTGGCAGAAGCGTCAAACTCAAGCATTGGAGATATGTCGTCGTAATGGTGTGGATATTACATCGGTTGCCACTGACGAAGATTATGTTGTTGCATTGATGAATCTGTTCAAAAAGCGTGGCGGTGCTTAAAAACATAAATTGTTTATGAAAAGTAAGATATTGATAATATTGGCCATTATGCTGTCGGCTGCTACCACAATGAAGGCTCAGCAACCGGTAGTGGTTGAGGCTGCTATGGACTCGAGTGTGTTGTGGATGGGTGAACAGACACTTATACATCTCTCGCTCACACAAGATGCAGGCGTGACTGTTATACCCCCTCAAATCGAATCACCCGGCGTTTTGACCGAAGGTGTTGAGGTTGTAGATTTATCGCAACCCGATACGACTCGTCTGAACAACAATCGCTTGCAAATAAAACAAGAGGTACTCGTAACATCTTTCGACTCGGGTTTCTATTATATACCTCCATTTAAGTATGTAATTGAAGAAGATACTTTTGCAACCGAGTCGTTGAGTCTTAAGATCGTGCCTGTAGATGTGCCGGAGGAAGCCACTGCAGCCGATGTCAAAGATATTAAAAATGTGGTTGCGCCACCATTTGTTTTATGGGACTTCGTTCCGGCGTGGTTGCTTATTCTCATTGTTGCAGTTGTATTGATTGCAGTAGCTGTATATTTTGTGGCTCGCTATTACAAGCAACGCAAAGTTGAGGCTGCTATACCACCCGAGAAGCGCATACCGCCCTACGAACTTGCTATGCAAGAGTTGAAACAATTGCGTGAGTCGAAATTGTGGCAACAAGGTCAAGAAAAGCAATACTATACACGTTTGGTCGACATCTTGCGTGAATATATAGACAGTCGATTTGGTATTAATGCTATGGAGATGACTTCATCGCAAATATTGGCTGCATTGCAACGCAATAAAGATACCAAAGAGGTCAACAAATATCTCAATGAGATACTTTCGATGGCCGATTTTGTGAAGTTTGCCAAGATGCGACCGATGCCCGATGACAACGAACGTGTGATGCATCGAGCAGTCGATTTTGTAGAACTTACTCGCCCTCAATCCCAAGCCGATGCTGCCGAGGAGGGTGACGCTAAAAATGATGTGAAATAAATAGACCGCAAGAAACGCTTGCTCAACCCCAAAGTATAGAGAAAAATGATATTCGATAATCCGTGGTGTCTGTTACTATTACTGTTGCTTGTTCCGGCAATAGTGTGGTACATCCTCAAGCATAAAAAGGCACAAGCTGCTATGAATGTTTCATCGACCGAAGCATTCGACAAGATGCCTCGCACATATAAGGCTCATCTGCGTCATTTCGTATTTGCCTTGCGCATTTTGGCTATTGCTTGTGTTATAGTAGTTTTGGCTCGACCTATGACTACCGATAGCTGGCAAAAATCGTCTACCGAAGGTGTTGATGTGGTTGTCGCTCTCGATATTTCGGGCAGTATGTTGTCGCGCGACTTTACGCCCAATCGATTGGAGGCCGCTAAGAATGTGGCTGCGCAATTTATTGCCGGTCGCGAATATGATAACATTGGTATGGTTGTTTTTGCCGGTGAAGGATTTACAATGTGTCCTATGACGACCGATCATGCTGCATTGCTCAACCTTCTCAAAGATGTAGAGTGTGGTATGCTCAATGACGGTACTGCTGTTGGCGATGGTCTTGCCACTGCCGTCAATCGCATCAAAGATGGTCCGGCTAAGTCTAAAACCATTATTTTGCTCACCGATGGTACCAATAATGCCGGTATTGTCGATCCCATTACGGCTGCCGAGATTGCACGCAACTATGGTATTCGCATCTATACCATTGGTGTGGGTACGCAAGGTATGGCCGAGTCGCCTGTGATGACACCCTATGGCATCCGTTACCAAAGTATGCCGGTGGAGATTGATGAAGATAAATTGCGCCGTATAGCCTCAATTGGCGATGGTCAATACTTCCGAGCTACCGATGAGAATGTTCTTAAAAATGTCTTCGCCGAGATTGATAAGATGGAGAAAACCAAACTTTCGGTGCAACAATTTTCTCGTAGAGAAGAGGCTTATATGCCTTGGGCCATTGCTGCAATGCTGCTCTTGGCCATTGAGATATTGTTGCGGTACACCATATTGCGCAATATTCCGTAATTGTATAATCAAGGAAAGGATAACAATATATGTTTCGCTTTGCACAACCTATATTCCTCTATTTATTACTGCTTGTGCCTGTTATGTGGGCACTATATTTATATGCACGTTATCGTCGCCGCCGCAATTTGGCATTGTTTGGCAAGATAGCCTATTTGAGCGAATTGGCTCCTGAAGTGTCGCGTTGGAGACCTTGGGTAAAGATGGCTTTGCAATCATTGGCTTTTGCTGTTGTGGTATTTATTTTGGCGCGTCCGCAGTTTGGTACCAAACTCGAAACAGTAAAAACCGAAGGCGTAGAAATTATGGTGGCTCTTGACGTGTCAAACTCAATGTTGGCTCGTGACATCAATCCATCGCGTATCGACAAAGCCAAAATGATGCTTTCGAAATTGATTGACGACCTGGAAAATGACAAGGTGGGCCTTGTTGTATTTGCCGGCGATGCCTATACTCAGTTGCCCATTACTACCGACTATGTGTCGGCCAAGATGTTCTTAAACTCCATCGATACGAAGATGGTGCCTACACAAGGTACGGCCATCGGTAGAGCGATAAAAATTGCCATGAATTCTTTCTCTCCCGAGAGTAGTGCCGAGCAAGCCATCATCATTATTACCGATGGCGAAAACCATGAAGATGATGCCGTTGAGGCGGCTCGTGCTGCGGCCGAACAAGGTGTGAAGGTTAATGTCGTGGGTATTGGTTCGACAAAAGGTGCTCCCATCCCTATATCGGGTAGCAGTAACAACTTTATGAAAGATGCCGAAGGTAAAACCGTTATCACCAAACTCAATGAGGCTATGGCCCGGGAAGTAGCCAAAGCCGGCGAAGGTGTTTATGTGCGTGCCGACAATACAAATGGGGCTCTGCAAGCTCTTATCAACGAGGTACGTACAATGAAATCGGCCGAGTTTGAGCGCAAAACCTATTCGGAATATAACGAGCAATTCCCCGGTCTGGCTTGGATAGCACTCATATTGCTCCTTGTCGATGCCTTTTTGCTCGAACGTAAATACGGTTGGATCAGTAGTATTCATATCTTTAACCGCAAGAAATAATAGCCATATAACTCTATGAATGTGAATAAGTTTATTATATATCTGCTCTTTTCCATGATGTCAGCGACAGCTGTCGAGTCGTTGGCGCAAGCGCAAAATCCTATGGCTCAGCGCCACCAGCAGCAAGCTCAACAGATGGCGCAAGAACAGCAACAGGCCGAAGATGCAAACGGCAGCCAAGAGCAACCTGTAAAGCACAGCCCCAAAACATCGCGAAACAGTGTGCGCAGTGGTAACAAGCAATATGAACAACAAAAGTATCTTGAGAGTGAGGTAGAATATCGCCGAGCTGTTGATGCCGATGCCGAGTCGGCCATTGCCACATACAATCTTGGCAACGCTTTGTATCGTCAAGAAAAGTATGAAGAAGCAGCCAAGTGTTTCGACAATGCTACTCACATGACCGATGATAAGGCCATACAGTCGCAAGCATATCACAATATGGGCAATGTCCTTATGCAAAATCAACAGTATGGCGAGGCGATAGAGGCTTATAAACAGTCGTTGCGACTCAATCCGACCGATGCCGATGCT
>JAFZDG010000272.1 GCA_017561285.1 Bacteroidaceae bacterium | reverse complement strand
CAACGCCAATGCCGCCAAGAAAAACAACAAGGCCGGCAATAAGCAACCCAAGCGTCCTATCAAGGCCGAGGTAAACGAGGAAGACGTACAAAAGCAAATCAAAGAGACTCTTGCCCGCCTCACCCAGAAGAACGCCAACAAGAAAGGTGCTAAATGGCGTAAAGAGAAACGCGAAGCCTTCTCTTCTCGCGAGCAAGAACGTGCCGAGCAAGAGTTGGCCGACAGCAAGATACTGAAGCTCACTGAGTTCGTTACAGCCAACGACTTGGCTTCGATGATGAACGTACCCATCAACAAGGTTATTGGTACTTGCATGAGCTTGGGTATCATGGTATCTATCAATCAACGTCTCGATGCCGAGACCATCAACATCGTTGCCGAAGAGTTTGGCTTCCAGACCGAATACGTCAGCGCAGAGGTTTCGGAGGCTATTGCCGAAGAAGAAGACAGCCCCGAAGAGTTGATGCAACGTCCGCCCATCGTTACCGTTATGGGACACGTTGACCACGGTAAAACATCGTTGCTCGACTACATCCGCAACGCCAACGTTATTGCCGGTGAGGCGGGTGGTATTACCCAACACATCGGTGCCTACAACGTTACACTCGACGATGGCCGTCACATCACATTCCTCGACACACCCGGTCACGAAGCATTTACCGCAATGCGTGCTCGTGGTGCCAAGATTACCGACATTGCCATCATCATTGTAGCTGCCGACGACAACGTGATGCCCCAAACCGTCGAGGCCATCAACCACGCTTCGGCCGCCGGCGTGCCCATTGTATTTGCCATTAACAAGGTTGATAAACCCGCCGCCAACCCCGACAAAATCAAAGAGTCGTTGGCTGCCATGAATTACCTCGTTGAAGAATGGGGCGGTAAATACCAGTCGCAAGACATCTCGGCCAAGAAAGGTACAGGCGTTGACGAGCTACTCGAAAAGGTATTGCTCGAGGCCGAAATGCTCGAACTCAAAGCCAACCCCAACCGTCGTGCCGTAGGTTCTATCATCGAATCTACCCTCGACAAAGGTCGCGGATATGTTGCCACCGTATTGGTACAAAACGGTACATTGCGCATGGGCGACATCGTATTGGCCGGAACACATCATGGCCGCATCAAAGCGATGTTTAACGAGCGTAACCAACGCATACAAGAGGCCGGACCTGCCGAGCCGGTACTCATTCTCGGTCTCGATGGCGCACCCCAAGCCGGCGACACCTTCAACGTGATGGAAACCGAGCAAGAGGCTCGCGAAATAGCCAACAAACGCGAGCAGTTGCAACGCGAACAAGGCTTGCGCACTCAAAAACTCCTCACACTCGACGACATCGGTCGCCGCATCGCTGTGGGTAGCTTCCAAGAGCTCAACATCATTGTCAAGGGTGACGTAGACGGTTCTGTTGAGGCTTTGACCGACTCGCTCATCAAGCTCTCGACCGAGCAAATACAAGTAAACGTACTGCACAAAGCTGTGGGACAAATCTCCGAGTCGGATATCATCCTTGCCGCTGCTTCAAATGCCATTATCGTGGGCTTCCAAGTACGTCCCTCAATGGCTGCACGCCGCCTCGCCGAGAAAGAGGGCGTAGATGTGCGTATGTACTCTATCATTTACGATGCCATAGAGCAAGTAAAAGCAGCTATGGAAGGTATGCTCGCACCCGAGATGCGCGAGGAGATTATCGGTACGGCCGAAGTACGCGAAACATTCCACATCTCGAAGGTGGGTACTATCGCCGGCTGTATTGTCAAAGAGGGCAAGTTGCGCCGTTCGGCTCGTGTACGTCTCATTCGCGATGGTATCGTAATCTATACCGGCGAACTCGGCTCTTTGAAACGTTTCAAAGACGATGTCAAAGAGGTTGTTACAGGCTACGAGTGCGGTCTTAACATCACCAACTACAACGATGTGAAGGTAGGCGACCTTGTCGAAGCCTACGAAGAAGTGGCTGTAAAGAAAAACTTATAATAAGTTATAATATCAATCATTGAGTCAGGGGCGAAACAATTGTTTCGCTCCTGCTTTTTTTTTACAATCGGATGATATAAACAATCCTGTCAATCGGGGTGCGAAGCACCGGTGTTATTGAGAGAAATTCCCGTCTGCCAGACGGTTGCTTGAGATATGATACTGATTCCGGGCACTTCGCCGGCGCTTCGCTCGGCTCGTACCCGGCTACCATATCGCACACCACAAGGGTGCTGCGACTCGTTCTTGCGAACGCCCTTTGCCACATCACATTGTTGATAAACGAGGATGGTGCGAAGCACCAGTTGAGGGGCTTTACGCCCCGAAATATGGTAGCCCCGTACGAGGAACGTAGTGACGAAGTGCGGGGGAAAGGTTTCGTTATCTAACATTTGCGTCTGGAAGACGCGAAATCCGCACCTTTCTCTCTTTATTTTCCCGTCTGCCAGACGGTGCTGGGGCGTATAACTAATTCCGGGCACTTCGCCGGCGCTTCGCTCGGCTCGTACCCGGCTACCATATCGCGCACCACAAGGGTGCTGCGACACGTTCTTACGAACGCCCTTTAGCGATGTCGTATCGTTCGCATAGGTTCGTACGAAGCTACGAAAAAACATCCTATCAAACAGGGGGCGAAGCTGCGACACGTTCTTACGAACGCCTTTAGCAATGTCGTATCGTTCGCATAGGTTCGTGCGAAGCTACGAAAAAACATCCTATCAAACGGGGGGCGGAGCTGCGACACGTTCTTGCGAACGCCCTTTGCTACAAAAAAACGGGAGCTGCACCCTGTGGCACAGCTCCCTGAAAGTAAATTGATTATTCAGTTTGTATTATTGCTTAAAAGCAAAATTATTCAGCTACAACAGTCCAGTTTGAACCAGATTTTTCTGCTTTATAACCGGCAGCCAACCAAGCGGTAGGATCAAAATTGAATGTACCGCCCGAGATGATAACTCGACCACCATTTGTAGTAATTATTTTATTTGTAGATGCCACACCTGCGAAAGTACCACCTTTCACATAGATAACAGCATTACCATCTACCCAGAAGTAACTGTTATTAGGTCTGTCATTATTAAATGTACCGTTCTCAATAGTGATTTGTGTATCATCACCCCAAGCACAGAAAATGTAACGACTTGATCTTTCGGGTTTATGATTGATTATACCACTTTTGAAAACCAAATTGGCTCCTTGATCGGCTGTAATACCTGCGCGAGTAAAATTTGCATCATTAATTTCCACATCAATATCTCCGTACAACTCAAGTGCATAGTTCTTTGATGAAGCAGTACTACCGGCGTTCAACTCCATACCAGCCATATTGAAAACGACATCTCTTGTGACATTAAAAGCCTCGCCTACATACTCAACAGCCGAAGCTAATGTGATTTCACTTGCATCGGTATTTGCAATAGCATTAGCCAAAGCGTTTGCACTTTCCGAAGCAGTTGCACCAGCAATTACTACAGTCTCTGCAGCAGCAGGATAAATTTTCAAGCCGTCAGCTCCGGTGATAGCATATGCACCGATAGGCATCTCATAAGTACCATCATCACCTTTGGTAAATACTACTTGATAACCTTCGGTATTGCTCGCTGTAAGTGTATTTGTACCCTCAAACTTCACTGTATAAGAAGCCTCAGCAATAGTCATATTACGCACCACGATAGGATCATTGGCTTCAATCTCGCAGTTAGATACAACAAGTTCTTTCACACCATCATTGCCATCGCAACGGAGACCATAACCCTCGGCATTGATAGTAGTATTCTTTACAATATGATTTTTGGCAGTACCAAAAGAGATACCATTTTTACCTTCAACCACAGCACCATCAACAGTGATACCATCACAACCATAAAGTTGCATCAATGAGTGCAAACCTGTTGCTGTTGTTTTTACTACAGCCATATCAAATGTTTGACGATATTTCATAGCAACAGCTGTATTCTCTGCAGCTCCGGCAGCAGTAAAGGTACAATTATCAATAGTTACATTGTGAGCATAACGTACGGTATTATCAGCTGAGTTAGCATCGATAAAAATCAATGAGGCTGTGCTTGTCTCAAAGTTTACGTTTTTAATAACCAATGTCTCATCAGCATCGCTTCTTGAATTACCATCCAATGTTATTGTACCATCGTATTTTTTGTTGCAACCATCAATAACAATATTTACACCCTCTTTTTGATCTACTGTAACATTACCTTCTATATCTTGAACGAAGTTAATTTGAGTTGCGCCATTGGCATTTGTGAGAGCTACTTGAAGTTCATCTGCTGTAGAAACCATATAGGTAGTAACACCTGCTACAACATATACACCGTTACCCACATACTCATATACAGTACCGTTAACAGAAACCTTAGCACCTACAACAGCGCTATAACCACGACCAACGAAACCTGCGCAGTCAAATCCTACTATAACATTGCTTTCAAGAGTACCTGTGTATGCACAATCTTTGAGAGTAAGTGTGTTGTTTGTATTATCATCCCAACCACCTACAATTGCTCCCAAACGATAGGGGCTGTTAGCACCTGTAGCAGCAGTCAATGTTACATTGCCCGATGTAGAACAATCTTTGAATGTAGCTTTTTCAGGAGCAAGACCAATAATACCACCGGCAAAGAATCTTGCAGCACGAACATCGATATTAGATTTTACATTCTCAAATGCTACAGTACCTTGAAGTTGACCGGCAACACCACCTATTGAACTGTTACCCTCTACATAGCTACCTTCATTTACATCAATTGTTACATCTTTAATAGTATAGTTACCAGAGTTACCGCCTACGATAACACCGATGCGACCTACCTCTGTATTATTAATATCACCACGAATTACTACATCACCATTCACAGTAACATTCTCTATAACTGTTTTACCAGCAGCATCACCAACAAGCGCAGCGAAGTGGAGACCTTTTTCACAGTTAATCTCAACGTTGGTAAGAGTCAAGTTTTTGAAAGTAGCATTCTTAGAACCACCGAACAAACCTACGTACCAATCATCTTCGGTTGAACTATATTTGAGGTTAGAGATTGTATAACCGTTACCATCAAATGTACCGGCAAAGGTATTTGCTTGATAGCTAATAGGAGTCCAATATGCAATTTCTTTGAAATTCGGAGGAAATCCTATGAATGAAGAAAAGTTTATTATGATGCCCGAGGGCATTACCGAAACTCTTGAAAAGAATTATATGCCCTACGCGATGAGCGT
>JAFZDG010000271.1 GCA_017561285.1 Bacteroidaceae bacterium | reverse complement strand
TTATCATTATCAGCTTATGAAATGGCACAAGTTGGTTTGATGGTTTTAAATAATGGAGTTTATAATAACGTAAGAGTCATTAGTGAAAAATATTTAAATGAAATGACTCAATCATACGTTTCCTTAGATTATAAATTTGGCAATCAAGAGTATCGTATGAACGTGCGTGATACTCAAACCATAGACCTTGAGTGGGGTGGTAAACTTGTTGTTGTGAACAGTATCGTGGGTGGTGCTATCGATGCACGCTTTATCCCCGCTATTGTTAAAGGTTTGATGGATCGTATGGAGCAAGGTCCTCTTACAGGTTCATATGCTCGCGATGTGCGCGTATGTATCTATGATGGTAAGATGCACCCCGTTGACTCAAACGAAATCTCATTCCGCTTGGCCGCTCGTAATGCATTTAGCGAAGCATTTAAAGCTGCAGGTCCCAAAATTCTCGAGCCTGTATATGATGTTGAAGTGCTTGTTCCCAGCGATAAGATGGGCGATGTAATGAGTGACTTGCAAGGTCGTCGTGCTATCATTATGGGTATGACAATTGAGAAGGGCTTTGAGAAACTCACTGCCAAATTGCCTTTGAAAGAGATGACTTCTTAATCAACCGCACTCAGCTCTTTGACCGGTGGTCGTTCGTCGTTCTCAATGAACTTTGCTTCTTACGAACTCGTGCCCGGTGATGTGCAAGACAAATTGCTCAAAGCTTACGAGGCCGAAGAGAAAGAGGATTAATCATCCCGATATAAAAAAACTAACGCTATGCTATGATGGCATAGCGTTAGTTTTTTTATATATAATCGAGAAGTTGAGCCAAATCTTAAACTATTTGGTTAAAAATATTAAAATTGCATCCAAATGTTAATTGTTTGTTTGGTGTTAAACATTTATTTGTTAAATTTGCACAGAAGTGTTAATGATATGACGTGTTTTTAGTTTTTAAAATTAAACCGAAGTTCTAAATAATTTGTTTATTTCATAAAAAACAGCATTGTCATACATTGCAAAACAACTAAAAGATAAAAGTATGAAAAAGTCAACAATATGGTTCCTTGCGATAACAATGGCTGTGACCTTTGCAGGCTTGCTCTTTACGCAATTTATTTATATGGAGAATATGATAAAGATGCGTAAAGAACAGTTTAAGGAGGCTGTTCAACGCAGTTTATACAGCGTATCTACCATGTTGGAAGAGGATGAGGCTCAGCAATTTCTTACCGAGGCTCTTGATGATGACTTGAAGGCCTATCATAATCACGATATTGGCGATATTATTGTACAGCCACAATTGGCCATTACAGCTCCCGATGGTTCTGTAACAACCTTTACATTCAATACGTTTAAGGATAAAGCGCTGGCGATGAAGAGCAAGCCATCGTTGAAAGGAAAACCCAACGTTCCGGCTCCGATGTTGAATGCTTATAAAAATATGCAGGAGTTGCTCAGAAGTCAATATCTCTATCAGCGAGGTCTTATCGATGACGTGATTATAAACATACTTGGTCAAGCCAGTTCTAAACCCATCTTGGAGCGTATAGATGCTCGCAAATTGGGTTATTATCTGAAGACTGAGTTGGAAAATAATGGCCTTAATCTGCCTTTTGAATATGCCGTTATAGATAATAAAGGTCGTGTCGTGTATGACAGCAAAGAGTATAATCCGGCCGTTTCGGGTAATTTGTTGTTTTCGCAGATAATATTTCCCAACGACCCTCCTGGACGACGCAATACGCTGCGAGTATATTTCCCTACTCAAAACGATTATCTGTTCGATTCGGTTCGTTTCATCATCCCTTCGTTTATTTTTACGTTGATAATGTTGGTAACGTTTACATTTACAATTATTGTAGTGTTCCGTCAAAAGAAACTTACCGATATGAAAAACGACTTTATCAACAATATGACGCATGAGTTCAAGACACCTATCTCTACTATATCATTGGCCGCTCAGATGCTCAATGATCCGGCAATGAGCAAGAGTCCTGCAATGTTTAATCATATTTCGGGCGTCATCAACGACGAAACCAAGCGATTGCGGTTGCAGGTAGAGAAGGTCTTGCAGATGTCGATGTTCGATCGACAAAAGACTCAACTCAAATTGCATAATGTCGATGTCAATGACTTGATTGCCGGTGTTATGAGTACCTTCAAGATAAAGGTTGAGAAATTTGGAGGAACAATTGATGCCGACTTGCCGGCCGAAGATATGGTCGTGTCGGTCGATGAGATGCACTTTACCAACGTTATCTTCAACCTGCTTGACAATGCCGTCAAATACAGACGCGAAGATGTGCCTTTGTCGCTCTTTATCAGTACTCGCATATTGAATGACGAAAAGGTCGAAATTGCCATCCGCGACAATGGTATAGGTATAAAAAAAGATGATTTGAAAAAAATATTTGATAAGTTCTATCGCGTATCGACAGGAAATCGCCACGATGTAAAAGGCTTTGGTTTAGGTCTTGCATATGTACACAAGATTATCAAAGATCACAAGGGCGATATTCGTGCCGAGAGCGAACTGAACGAAGGCTCAACATTTATAATAACAATCCCATTAATAAAAGAATAAAACTATGGACGAAAAAATGCGTATTTTGCTTTGCGAAGATGATGAAAACCTTGGTATGTTGCTTCGCGAATATTTACAAGCCAAAGATTATGATGCCGACTTGTACTCTGATGGCGAGGCTGGTTACAAGGCCTTTTTGAAGGGTAAATATGACCTCTGTGTGCTCGATGTGATGATGCCTAAAAAAGATGGTTTCACATTGGCTCAAGAAATACGTGCCGTTAATGGCGAGGTTCCCATTATTTTCCTCACTGCCAAGTCGCTCAAAGAAGATATTCTTGAAGGTTTCAAGATTGGTGCCGATGATTATATTACCAAGCCCTTCTCTATGGAAGAGTTGGTATTCCGTATCGAAGCTATCTTGCGTCGTGTAAAGGGTAAAAAAGGCAAAGAGGTTACATTGTATCACATTGGCCAATTTACGTTCGATACCCAAAAACAAGTACTTACCATTGGCGACAAAGTTACCAAGTTGACTACCAAAGAGTCGGAATTGTTGAGTTTGTTATGTGCTCATGTCAATGAGATTTTGGAGCGTAACTATGCACTCAAAACCATCTGGATTGATGACAATTATTTCAACGCTCGCAGTATGGATGTCTATATCACAAAATTGCGCAAGCATCTCAAAGACGATCCTGCCATTGAAATTATCAATATACATGGTAAGGGCTATAAACTTATTTCGCCCGAGCCTGCCGAGGTGAAAGCTTGATATATAGTAGAAATATGAGCAAGAGGTTGTCTGACGAAAATCGCCGGGCAACCTCTTGTTGCTTTTGAGAGAAAAAAATGCGGTATATTAGAATTGTTGTGCTACTATCGATGTTGGTGGCTATGCTACGGGCATATCCGGCCGGCCCATACGAACAGCTCATGGAAGATGACGATATGAGCCGGGCTTCGATAGGTGTGCATATTGTCGATGTTGATAGTCGTGAGGTTGTATTCTCTCGCAATACTCATAAGGCACTTATCCCGGCTTCATTGGTTAAGCTCTTTACAGCCACCGCTGCAATGAAATGCTATGACGATACCACCCGATGGTACACGCAGGTGGGGTATTCCGGTGTACTATCCGATACAATACTTTGTGGCGATATAGTAGTTGTGGGTAGTATCGATCCGACACTCGATGCCGATGCCGAAGATAATGCTGTTGGAGGTTTTGTAAAAAACGTTGTCGATGCTATTTCTCAGGCCGGTATCAAGCATATAACCGGCAATATCGTAGTTGATGCATCGATATGTGCCATAGAGGGTTGGGGAGAGTGGATGTGTGAGGATATTGGTTTTTATTATGGAGCTGCCTGCTTCGGGGCAAACTATAGAGGTAACGAGTACCGTTTATATCTGCAAACCGACTCAGTAGGTTCGCACCCTTCGATAATAGGAACTTCTATAGAAATGCCGTCATTGCAATATCACAATCACCTCATAGCCGGTGCAAAAGATATGTCGCAGGTATATACTATACCATATGCAACAGATTGTATGTTGATGGGTAGTATTCCGGCAAACCGAGAGCGTTTTGCACTTCGATGTGCCATACCCGATGCTCCTCTGTTTCTGGCTTATGGCTTGTGTCGAGCATTGCAATCGGCGGGTATAGTTGTTGATGGAGAAGCTGTTACCGACCGAATGCTGAAAGAATCGGGAAAGACCACCCCCGCCATAGATACAACGTTATACACCCATGCTTCGGCCACGCTATCGGCAATGCTTACCACTATGATGCACAAGAGTAACAATCTGTATGCCGAGTCACTCTTGCGCTATGTGGCACTCAGTGAAGACAGTATTGCTACATTGTCAAGAGCCTTGTCTGTTGAGCGCAATATATTGGGGACTATGGGCCTTGATACTACGGCTGTAAAACTGACTGATGGATGTGGCTTGTCGCGTAAAAACATCGTTACACCCCATTTCGTAGCTTCGCTGTTAGTGGCTGCTTATCACGATGCCGACATGGGGCAACGTTGGGTATCGATATTGCCACAGGCCGGTAAGGATGGAACGGTGCGGTCGTTTTTTGCTCGTCAACCATTGCCCGGCACATTGCGTGTGAAAAGTGGTAGTATGGGAGGTGTTCTCTGTTATGCCGGATATTATGAATACAATGGCAAGACCTATGCTGTAGTACTCATGGGTAATAACCACACTTGCAAGTCTTCGGTACTGCGTAACCGATACGAACAATTATTGCGTGGCATATTCACATCATTATAATCGTATCTCTATTCGATGTGTTCGTATGATGAATAAATAAAAAAATGAGAGGGTTGTGCCCCGAAAGTAGAAAGTAATATGACTTTTTTATCATACCACATCCTATATTATATAAATATGACTATTTTTGCATTATATAAAAAACTTACAAATGAATAGTACCGAACGTAACCAATACATAAGTGAGCAATTATCGCAATTGCGCGATTTACTCATTGTCATAGAACGTGGTGGTGATACTGCGCCCGATGTCTTATATAAAATTGCAATAGAGAAGTCGCAGCATATAACAGCTCTTGTCGAGGCGTGGCGAGCGGAGGCCAATCCGGCTCCTGTTGAGATTCCTGCCGAGTATGCGCAGTGGCTCGATAGCGATGATGATGCATCGACACAGGAAGATACGAATGCATTGATAGACACCGTAGATATGACTCCTATGCTTGAGAGTGACGTAGATGCATCCGATGAAACACTCTTGGTAGTCGCAAACGATACTGACACAGAGCAAGGTGATGACGCGGAAGCCGCTGAAGAAGAGGAGGAGTATATTGCCCCCTTTGTCGAAGATTTTATCCCCGAAGAAGAGCCTGTTGCCGATGATACAACGCGCAACGTAAGTAACGCTTTCGATGATTTTGTATCGGAAACCGAAGTCGAAGAAACGGACGATGAAACTCATACGTTGTCAGAAGCAGTAATGTTTGATGATACTGATGAAGATGTATATATTGAGACCGACGAAATAGCTGTTGTTGACTATGAGGTGGAGGTTGCCGACACAGAGGAAGAGAGCCAATCAATGATGCTCGAATCTATTGTTATTGACGAAGAGCAACCCGAGAACGACATAGAGGAATCAAACGCAACCGAAGAAGATTTGTTTGATGCCGATGACCTTTATAACCGAGGGGAGCCTATGGATAACGAATTTATCACATTGGGCGATAAAATGACAGCACGACAAGCTAAGGAGTTGCGCAAAGCATTGAGCCTCAATGATCGTTTCAGATTCCGTAGAGAATTGTTTGGCAACAGCGATGTGAATATGAATGATACGCTCAATCTTATTGATACAATGAGCGATTATAATGAGGTATTGGAATATCTGGTACAAGATCTCAATTGGAGTACCGATGAGCTTGTTGTACAAGAATTTTTACAGTTGGTAGAACGTCATTTCAAACAACGATAAAGATGGGTAAATTGTATTTAGTACCCACACCGGTGGGTAATCTCGAAGATATAACATTACGAGCATTGCGCATATTGCGTGAGGTCGATTGTATCTTGGCCGAAGATACTCGCACAAGCGGTATCCTGCTCAAGCATTACGATATACAAGCTCGTTTGCAGTCACACCATAAGTTCAACGAGCATAGTACAGCCGAAGCTATAGTGGCGCGCATTGTTGCCGGAGAGACCATTGCTCTCATTACCGATGCCGGAACACCCGCTATATCCGATCCCGGATTTCTTCTTGTACGAGCCTGTTGTCGTGCCGGAGTAGAGGTGGAGTGTCTGCCTGGTGCAACGGCTTTTGTCCCGGCTCTTGTTATGTCGGGTTTGCCCAACGAGAAGTTCTGTTTTGAAGGTTTCCTGCCACAAAAGAAAGGTCGTAACAGCCGGTTGGAGGTTTTGGCTACCGAAGAGCGCAGTATGATTATATATGAGTCGCCCTATCGTTTGGTAAAGACCTTAACACAACTGGCCGAAGTGATGGACGAGGAGCGTGAAGCTGCGGTTTGTCGCGAAATATCTAAGTTGCATGCCGATACACAGCGAGGTACACTCGCCGAACTTATACAGCATTTTACGGTCAATGAGCCCAAAGGTGAGATTGTGATAGTTGTAGCCGGTGCGCCCGAGCAACCTCGCGTAAAGCGTGATAAATATGCCGATAAAAAAGAGAAACGCTCAATAGAAGATTAATAACCCCTAATAACAAAAGATATGAAAAAAAGTTTTTTAATGATGTTGCCTTTAGGAGCATTGATGTTTGCTTCGTGTAACCACGGTATCAGTGCCGAAGAGCAAGCCTTGCAACAAGCCAACGATTCGTTGCGTCAAGCCAATGCCGAAATACGCAATTACTACGAAGAGATGATTGGTTACATCACAGAGATAGATGCCGATATGCAGGCAATCAAGAGTGCCGAGAACTTTGTGATAGAGCAGAGTGCCGATACCGGCGATATAACGATGTCGGCGCAATCGCGTATAAAGAAAGATATAGAGTTGATGGCCAATACATTGCAACGCAATCGTGAGCGTATTGCCGAGTTAGAAAAGAGACTCCAATCGAGCAATGCCAATTCAGCTGCACTGCGCAAGAGTATAGAGCAACTCAAGGAGCAAATTGCCGAGAAAGATGCTCTCATTGTTGAATTGCAAGCATCACTTGCCGCTCGTGATGTGCGTATCGGCGAGCTGGATGAGACTGTTTCTAACTTGTCGTCACAAGTTACCGACCTTACCAATGTGACACAAAATCAAGCTTCGGTTATTGCCTCGCAAGATATGGCTCTCAACGAGGTATATTACATTTATGCCTATACTGAGCAATTGCGTGAGAATAACATCCTCACCGGTGGAGGTCTCTTTAGTAAAACACAAGTCTTGAAAGAGTCTTTCAATCGCGATGCCTTTGTAAAAGCCGATATGCGCACATTGAACTCTATATTCTTGGAGAGCAAGAAGGTGAAGGTTTGTACCAATCATCCGGCCGACAGCTATGAGTTGGTACAAGACGAAGAGGGCTTTTATACCCTCAATATTCTCAATCCCGACAACTTCTGGTCACTCTCTCGGTTCCTCGTTGTCGAGTTGAAGTAACCTTCCTATATATAGAGAGAAACAACAACCCCTGTATCCGGTCATTACGCGACCGATACAGGGGTTGTTTATAGGGGTGTATCTGCTTATTAGCAGGCTTTGAAACTCATATCAAGACCTTTTACAGAGTGAGTGAGCGCACCCACCGACACATAATCGACACCACACTCGGCATATGAGCGTATGGTATCGAAGGTAATACCACCCGATGACTCTGTTTCAAATCGGTGGTCGATAAGTTCTACAGCCTCACGAGTAAGTGCAGGAGTGAAATTGTCGAGCATAATGCGGTCAACACCACCTACACGCAATACCTCACGCAATTCGTCCATATTGCGTACTTCAATCTCTATTTTCAACTCTTTGCCTTTGGCTTGCAGATACTCTTTGGCACGAACAATAGCATTTTCTATACCACCTGCAAAGTCAACGTGGTTATCTTTGAGCAGAATCATATCAAAAAGACCGATGCGGTGATTTACACCACCACCAATTTTTACAGCCTCTTTCTCAATCATACGCAATCCGGGTGTGGTCTTGCGTGTGTCAAGTACACGTGTTCCTGTACCTTCGAGCAGACGCACATATTTGCGGGTTGTCGTAGCTATACCACTCATGCGTTGCATAATGTTGAGCATTGTACGCTCTACCTGCAACAACGATTGCACACGACCTTCAACTACAAAAGCTACATCGCCGGGTTGTACCTCGGCACCATCTTCAATGTATGTGGTTATTTTCAACTCGGGATCGAAGTAGTTGATTACACGGCGTGCCATATCCACACCCGCCAATACTCCTGCCTCTTTGATAAGCAATTTTTGCTTACCCATTTCAGTTGCAGGAATGCAGCAAAGAGTAGTATGGTCGCCATCGCCAATATCTTCGTTAAAGGCCAGCGTAATAAGTTCGTCAATGAGTTCTTGGGGTGTTTTCATATTCATATTATGTGTTATAGTTATTAATTTTGTCTATTCTGTTTCAAAGCCATTTATCACTTGGGCTATATACTCAATATCTTGCTCCGAGAAGTATGGGGCTATGGGGAGACTCACAACCTCGTGGGCTAAGTGTTCGGTAACAGGCAGTGACAAGGAGTTGTATGCTTTATAAGCCTCTTGTTTGTGTGGTGGGATAGGGTAGTGTATGCCTGTGGCAATACCATTCTCGTGCATATACTGCATAAAAGCATCGCGATAGGGTGTACGCACTACATATTGATGCCATACGTGGGTATTGGGTTTTGTGGGTAGCTGAGGTAGCGTAATGTGTTTATTGTCAATAAGAGAGTTGTACAGATGAGCCAATTCGCTACGGCGAGCATTCTCATTGTCTATGTATCGCAATTTCACGCGCAACATAGCAGCTTGCATCTCATCAATGCGGCTATTCAACCCTTTGTGTTCATAGACATATCGGCGATTGCCCCCGTAGTTACCCAATGCACGTACCATTTGAGCCAACTCTTTGTCGTGGGTAGTCACCATACCGGCATCGCCCAATGCGCCCAAATTCTTGCCCGGGTAGAAACTGGTGCCGGCGGCATCGCCCAAAGTTCCGGTATGCTGTCCGTTGTCGGCATAAGCTCCCAATGCTTGGGCATTATCTTCGACAATAAGCAGATTGTGTCTATGGGCAGTCTTGGTCAATACATCATCCCAACAAGCACGACCATAGAGATGTACCACCATAATGGCTCGGGTACGAGGCGTAATGGCTTGTTCTATAATTGTTGTGTCAATATTGTGCGTTGTGGCTGATGGCTCTACAAAGCGAGGGATAAGTCCACAGTCGGTAATGGCCAGCACCGAAGCAATAAACGTGTTGGCCGGTACGATAACCTCATCGCCGGGTTGCAA
The DNA here is from genome assembly GCA_017561285.1 of Bacteroidaceae bacterium. Taxonomy (GTDB): domain Bacteria; phylum Bacteroidota; class Bacteroidia; order Bacteroidales; family Barnesiellaceae_A; genus Barnesiella_A. Next base: position 1,742 of record JAFZDG010000271.1, on the reverse strand, counting down.
TCGTCCCAACTCTATATATGCCATTAAGATAAGCCTAAGAGCATCCAATCCGTTGGCTACGCCCACAACATACTCTACACCCAAGTATGAGGCCATTTCTTGCTCAAAAGCCTCTGTTTCGGCACCTCGCAGATACCACCCCGAGTCTATCACTCGTGCAGCAGCCTCTTTGAGCTGTTGGGCATATGGAGCGTTGAGTCGTTGCAACGATAATAGGTCATATTGTTTCATCGCACATCCTCCTTTGTATACTCTATAAACCGATCGTATTCGCGTATATAATCATCCTCGTCATAGTGCTCCGATGCCAATACAAGGCACACCGCACCCGAAGAGAAATTATTAAGCTCCCTCCATATACCGGGACGTATGTGTAACCCCTTGAAAGGGCGATTGAGAGTAATGGTGCGGCGTTGGTTGCCATCGTCAATTATCACATCGAAACTGCCGCTTACCGCAATAACAAATTGCTGCAGTAGCTTGTGAGCGTGGCCGCCTCGCTCCTCTCCGGCCGGTACATCATAAAGATAATAGATGCGTTTGGTATCGAACGGAGCCGACAAGTTATTCTCCACAACCGTAAGGTTGCCGTTAGCTCTTGTATGCTTCGATAGGTCTATCACGCAACAGTCATCGATATTATATCTCGCAGGCTTACTCATTATCTTTCAGTTCTTGGCAGTATGCAGTATAGTCTTCAATGTAGTCTCGAGCATCGTATAGGGTAGAGCTCAGTACCATCGCTACCGAGTTGGTAGAAAAATTGTCCAACTCACGCCACATCATATTGGGTACATACAACCCATAGTGCGAGCGACACAAATGGAATCGCTTGCGCTCCCTGCCATCATCAAGTATTACATCGAAGCTACCCGACAGTGCTACAATAAATTCGTGTTGCGTGCGGAATGCGTGCCCGGTGCGATGTGCACCTCCCGGAACATCATATATCCAGTAGGTGCGAGCCACCTCAAAGGGTATCGATTCGCCACTCTCTATTATCGAAAGATTGCCTCGCCTATCGCGTATGGTCTTCAATTCTATGATATGTACTTTGTCTATACTCATACCAAAATGCGAAGTTACAAAATATAGTTTATATTTTGAACCTAATTTCTAAAAATACGCAATATTTTACTCTCTTTTTTAAAGAATAGATTATCTTTGCAGTGAACATAGATTTTTAGAAATTATGGGAGTAATAAAATGTGTAGGTATTCTTACATCGGGAGGTGATGCGCCCGGTATGAATGCAGCTATCAGGGCGGTTACTCGCTCGGCCATATATAATGGTATGGAGGTAAAAGGTATATATCATGGTTACAGAGGATAGATTTCGGGTGAGATTAAGCCTTTTAAAACCGAGAACGTAAGCAACATAATACAACAAGGAGGTACAATTCTTAAGACTGCGCGTTGCAAGGAGTTTCAAACGCCCGAAGGTCGCCAACTTGCCTACGATGTGTTGCGACAAGAAGGTATAGATGCTCTTGTTGTGATAGGTGGCGATGGTTCACTCACCGGCGCTCGCATCTTTGCTCAAGAGTATGATTACCCCATCATAGGCTTACCCGGTACTATCGATAATGACCTCTATGGAACCGATCTTACCATAGGTTATGATACTGCACTCAATACGATTATGGAAGCAGTCGATAAGATACGCGACACAGCCTCATCGCACGAACGATTGTTCTTTATAGAGGTGATGGGACGCGATGCCGGTTTCTTGGCTCTCAACG
>JAFZDG010000270.1 GCA_017561285.1 Bacteroidaceae bacterium | reverse complement strand
CCCCGGTTCGATTCCTGGTGGCACCACTTGCAAAGAAAAGCAAAACAACGTAAAATCCTGATTTTCAACGAAAATCGGGATTTTTTATTTTCCCCAAAACGACAATGATTGTGCAAGCGAGTGTAACATCGAGATTTCTCGATTGTCACACTACGAGTGCAGCCAACCTTCGCGGTGCGAAGCAACGCCAAAAAGTGCGCTTCACGATCGTCTTGGGTGGAGCAGGAGGTGGAGCAAACATTTGCTACAGATAGCGAACAATTTACGGCCGGAATCGTTTCAAAGATATGTAACCACACGAATATCCCGACACCCCAACATCATAGAATGATATGGGATGTACAAGTGCTGACGAAAGTATAAGAAAGATCTTTTGCGACTGCGGTATCGGGTGGTAGATTCTTACATTTTTTTGATATGAAGCAGAACAATAAAAAACATTTGACTGCGGAGAATGGACGGCCTATTGCCGATAACCAGAATACACAAACCGCAGGTGTTCGCGGGCCTGTAACGATACAAGACCCCTGGTATATTGAGAAACTTGCCCACTTCGACCGAGAAGTTATTCCCGAAAGGCGTATGCACGCTAAAGGTGCTGGTGCATATGGTACATTCACCGTTACGCACGATATTTCGGCCTATACTCGAGCATCTATTTTCTCGGAGGTAGGCAAAAAAACGCCTTGCTTTGTACGCTTTTCGACTGTTGCCGGCGAGCGTGGTGCAGCCGATGCTGAGCGCGATATTCGCGGTTTTGCTATGAAGTTTTATACCGAAACAGGCAACTGGGACTTGGTGGGCAATAACACGCCTGTTTTCTTTTTGCGCGATCCTTTGAAGTTTCCCGACCTCAACCACGCCATCAAGCGCGATCCTCGTACGGGTATGCGCTCGGCCAATAGCAATTGGGATTTCTGGACACTCCTGCCCGAAGCATTGCATCAGGTAACTATCACAATGTCGCCACGAGGCATTCCGGCTTCGTTCCGCCATATGCATGGTTTTGGCAGCCATACTTACAGTTTTATCGATGCACAGAACCGCCGCAGCTGGGTGAAGTTTCACCTACGCACCTTGCAAGGTATAAAAAACTGGACCGATGCCGAAGCCGAAGCGGTGATTGCCAAAGACAGAGAGTCGCACCAGCGCGACTTGTTCGATGCAATAGAACGTGGCGACTATCCGCGTTGGCTGATGCAAGTGCAATTGATGAGTGAAGATGAGGCTTGCCAATATCATATCAACCCATTTGACCTCACAAAGGTGTGGTATCATAGCGATTTCCCTCTATATGACGTGGGTATATTGGAACTGAACCGCAACCCCGAGAATTTCTACGCCGAGACTGAGCAAGCCGCTTTTAACCCTATGAATATCATTGATGGCATAGGATTTTCGCCCGACAAAATGTTGCAAGGGCGCTTGTTTTCATATGGTGATGCTCAACGCTACCGCTTGGGGGTAAACCATCACTTGATACCCATCAATCGACCTCGTTGCCCATACCATTCATACCATCGCGATGGACAAATGCGCACCGATGACAATGCCGGTCGTACAATCTCATACGAGCCTAATAGCTACGGTGAATGGCAAGACCAGCCATCGCTGAAAGAGCCTCCATTGAAGATAGATGGTGAGGTGTATAACTATGACGAACGAGAGTTGGACAACGACTACTATACACAACCGGGCAAACTGTGGCGACTGATGTCGAAAGAAGACCGATGGACAACCTGCGAAAATACGGCTCGTGCTATGGGCGATGCCGAACTTTTCATCAAGCAACGTCACGTTCGCAATTGCCATCGCGCCGATCCATCCTACGGCGAGGGTGTTGCAAAAGCTTTGGGTATCTCACTCTCCGAAGCACTGATTGCCGAAGATCCTGCACATCCTATATGGGATTGGAGATAGTGATATAAGCCGCAAACCGGGTATGGCGTTTAGGACAGAGTGCATCCTAAATTTTCCGAACTTTTTCTACCGATAAAAAAATACCGAGATAACCCCAATGGGTTATCTCGGTTGTTCTTCTCCGGCACTATGATATTAGTTGATTACCACATTTCCCAATCCCGATTGCAATTTAGGCACATAGGTATAGGTGCGAGCAAATTGCATAAGGGCATTGAGTGTCGATTGACGGGCGTGCAACTCTGCAGTGCTGTTTGATGTTTTCTTAATAGATACAGGTGTAGAGTTTTTCTTCATAGGCTTCATTGTTACAAGTTACACCTATATAACGCAAGAGCCTGTACTATTATTGTATAGAAGCATGTATTTTTCTAATATTAATATAGATACCTGCCATTACAGCGTGAGCGCAATGTTGTACTGCTCGGCCATACGGCGCATATTGAGCAAAGCATAACGCATACGACCTAAGGCTGTATTGATGCTCACATTGGTAATGTCGGCAATCTCTTTGAAGCTAAGGTCTCTGTAATAACGCATCTCTATTACTTCGCGCTGATTGTCGGGCAATGCCTCAACCAAACGGCGTATATCACAAGAGATTTGTTCCTGCACAAGAGTATCTTCAATAGTACCCTCGCTGAGTTCCTTGCGGTTGAAAATATCCATATTTTCATCTTCGCTCTCAATGCAGTTTTCTATTTTCTCCTGACGATAGTTATCAATAATAAGGTTGTGTGCTATACGAGTAATCCACGATACAAAGCGGCCATTACCGTTGTATCGACCTTGACGAATGGTCATAATGGCTTTGACAAAGGTTTCTTGAAATACATCATTTGCCTTGTCTTCGTCTTTGACTATATAATATATGTACGAAAAGATTTTCGACTCGTGCCTTTTAAGCAGAACATCAAAAGCCTCATTATTGCCTTGCGCATACCGTACAACGAGTTCGTCATCGGTATGATTCAACAAATTTTTCATTTACTCTACTATTTTGCGTTTTTATAAGAGTAATTTTGTTCTATAGGCGTTTGGTGTTAAAAGGTGAATATGTCGTTTTTTTGATTTGATTGCAAATAACGATTATTTTTTGCGAACAACCTAATTTTTCGGTCAGAAATTGCAGTTGGAGACCGTTTTTTAACACTTTTAACACCATCTTTTTACATATCAGACACAATAAAGCGCCATTTTTAACGATGTGCTATACAATCTGCATATCATCGTACACACATTATATATAATATATAGGTAGAAGTTCCGGGGCACGCCAACTATAATAGTATGCCGAAATGGACTCTTATTACGACTTTTTTAGCTACCTTCGCAACAACACAACACTACTATGTACACACCGCCACGATATACACTTGCCCACATTCCATTTCTGCGCATACTCATACCGCTTATAGTGGGTATTGTGTGGCAACACGTTGCGCCATCGACTCCTGCACTATACCTATGTTGCAGCATTGCATTAGGAGCCGGTATGATAGCTTGGCGGGTGCGTAAACAAACGTTTTCGGCCACACGCCAATGGTCGTTCGGTATGGCTGTGTTTGCAACTTTTGCTACAATAGGTATGGCTGTATGCATCATCAATACACCTTCAACGACACTGCCGCAACTCTCCAACAGTACAATAGCCATAGCCTGTATCGAGAATACCCCCACCGAACAAGAGTATTCCTACCGCACACAAGCCACAGTTGTTGCACTGAACGATAGCAACACCTCGCAAAAGACCGAAATAAAGATACAACTCTACCTACAAAAGTCTTTTACAGCACAAAACTTGCAGTGTGGCGATTTAATTATCTTCCGACCGCAACTGCAACCCATAGAAAATCGCCCGATTCCGTACGCATTTGATTATGCGCAATTTATGGCACAAAAAGGCATATTATTCAGGCAATATCTTTCTGATGGAGATTGGCAACTATCGCAATTTAAATCCCCGCTCAACCTACGCTACCGAGCCAAACACATACAGCAACAGTGCATAGAGGCATTGCACCGCTGCCAATTATCGCCCGAAACAACAGCACTGCTTTCGGCCTTACTATGGGGATATAAAGAGAATATCCCTACAGAGATACGTCAATATTTTTCGGCAGCCGGTTTGTCACACATATTGGCCGTAAGCGGACTACACACCGGCATCATAGGCCTCATCATCTGGATAATACTATTCCCTCTGCGATATACTTCCATACGGTATGTACGAGGCATCATCACCATTACATTGCTGTGGGCATATGCCTTTATAACAGGTTTGTCACCATCGGTGGTACGAGCCTGCATTATGGCAACATTTGTAGGCACAGCCACCATACTCAACCGCCACAATACGTCACTCAACGCCCTTTGCGGCTCGGCTATGATGGTACTGCTGTTTTCACCGCAACAACTATTCGATATAGGCTTTCAGCTAAGCTACACCGCCGTTGCCGGAATCATACTTTTTAGTCCACACCTCAACATAGGCAATTACCTCAATTGCAACAATACCATCGTACGCTACATATGCACACTCATATCTACCACATTGGCAGCACAAATAGCAACCACACCACTGGCAGCATACTATTTTCACTACATACCCATATGGGGTATGCTATCCAATCTGTTACTCACACCGCTACTCACCCCGCTTATGTTGTTGGCATTTGCAATGCAACTATTTGAAGCCCTACAACTCCCCCACTCGTGGCTCGATATCGCCACCGATATACTCTCTCGCTTATTGACAACCGGAGCCAACACCATAGCTTCGCTACCCGGCGCAACAATAGACGGTATATGGATTACATTACCCACACTCCTATTATACAGCATTATGCTCATAGCCATATGGTATGCCATATCGCGAAAGACACTGCGACCTGCGACAATAATCATTACAGCACTCATAGCATTACAATGTATTATACTATACGACACAGTGCGTCCATCAACGCCATTGGCAATACTACCAACCGAACGCAAATTTACCCACATACAATTGGCCGACAACAATCGCAATTGCCTCATCATCAGCACCGACAGTTGCCAGACAATACCCACAACCGGTAGCGAATGGCGCATACACGAGCATTTAAAATCGCAGCTTATTCTTGCAGGCGACACAATTGCCACACCACACATATACGCAGCACTCCCATTTGTAGAATTTTATGGCAAACGCATCCTTTGGATAGACAACAACGACTGGCGACATACCCACTCATCGCATCCCATACACATCGACTATGCCATCATCACAGAAAAATACACCGGACGCATATCTCCATTGCTAAAAAATTGCCAGATAGACACAATCGTTCTATCGGCGGCTATATATCCACAAAAGGCTACAGAACTATACCAAGAATGCGTTCAACACAATATTCCATGCCACAACTCGCAAGACAATAACATATGGCATACAAAGCCATAAAAACTTGCTTTACACATCTGCATATAATTCTTGCATAAATAATTATTTTTATCACAATATATTTTCGTGCTACAAAAATTTAATCTAATTTTGCACCCACGTTAGAAATGAGGAAAATTTATTTATTAAACCCCAATATTATGACTAAAAAATTACTTTTCAGTTTGGCAACATTGGCACTTGCCACAAATCTTGCCATGGCTACAGTAGCACCTGCTCGATTGATGCAAACAAAAGGCACAGCCCACAAAGCACAAAAAGCAGTAGTTGCCGATGACACTCAAATACTCTTTGAAGATTTTGAGCAAATCAACACCACAACAATGATGCCCGAAGGTTGGAAACAAATTGATGCAATGACCAACATCAAATGTGCTCAACCCGCAAACGAAACAGGTGGTGCATTGGTTGCATTCAGTGGCGATTATGCTCTTGTATCGATGTATGACGATGAGAATCCTCGTGATGCATGGGCCATCTCTTCAGCTATGACACTCGAGGCCGGTGTAACCTATCAAATAGGTGTATATGCTTTCTGTATGGGATATAATATCACAGATGAGTGGGAAGTAACAATTGGTACTGAACAATCGGCCGAAGCACAAACCACTACCATCATCGACCGCAAAGGTAGCAATGCAGTAAAAGATACCGAGTGGACACTTAACAGCGGTACATTTACACCTGCTACTACCGGCACATACTACATTGCCATTCACCACTGCACATCCAACACCGGTGGTAACATCTGTATGTGGGACGACATACAAGTAGACAGCGACCACCTCCGCGTTATGCCCGAGGGTTATATGATGTCAAAAGGCGGTCTTTGGTCTATCGACCAATTTATGACCGATCAAGATAACTACCAATTGGTTCCCCGCGTATATACATACGAAGGCGAAGAGTTTGAATACAGCTACGTAGCTACCAACTGCGAGAGCGTAATTTGGGATTTCGGTTTCTATGGTATCACCGATGACGTAGAGGCTGCCAAACCCATCGTTACATTCGAATTGCCCGAAGACGATGACGAAATCTTCACAGAAGATATGCTTGTTCTTGTAAATGAAGATGGTGAAACCGGTATCTTGCGTGAGTACTACATCAACCGCATACACAACACCACTGCATATGGCGACTGCGTAGGTAACTTTAAACCCGAAGATAACACCTATACATTCAGCTCATCGGATGATGCAAAGAACGATGCACTTTGTGGTTTGAGCGAGTTGTACAGCCGCATAGCCGAGCGTTTCGATCGTCCTGCCGATGCCAAAACTATCATTGCCGGTAGCTATGTAATCTTTGGCAACTACAAAGTATCGCCCGTTCACACTTCAAAAAATATTAAAGTAAACATTCGCACTGCCGATGCCAACGGTATGCCCGGTGATGCAGTTTATAGCAAAGAACTCAAGATAAAAGATGTATTTGGCACAAGCGACATCGCATCGGGTTATCTCGGACTTGGTGCTATTGTATTGGGCGAAGAGGTTGAAGTAACCGGCACATTCTTCTTTGAATTGGAATTCCCCGAAATTACTCCCAACAACAACAACCACATCTTCTTCGCTCACTGCTACGATCGCGAAAACGATGACTGCACAACTTATTTCTACAACGACATCGACTTGGCCAGCAAACCTGCAGGATGGTATTCGGCTGCCGATTTCTATGGAATGAACATCTCTTGCGGTATCTACCCCAACGTATATTTCAACGACAACACCGCCGTAAAATCGCCTGTTGCAGCTGCTTGGAATGTATTTGCCAACGGTCGTGAAATCAGTGTTGTAAATGCACGCGAAAATGCCGACATCATTATTACCGATATCGCCGGTCGCGTTGTATTGAAATCGCAAGTACAAGGTATCAAGACTACTATCAACACCAACCTCAACGATGGTATTTACATCGTTACTATCGATGGTATCTCTACCAAAGTAGCTATCAGATAATACCACACACCTTATATAAGAAGAAAGCCATCGAGCGTTGCTCGATGGCTTTCTTCTTATTCATATATCACACTCTGAGAGCCGAGATTGTTACATTATTCATCCAACAGCTCCGGGCGCAAACGACGAGTACGCTCAACAGCCTGCTCGTGTTTCCACTCATCTATCTTACGCTGATGTCCCGACAACAACACATCGGGAACACGCCAACCATTATATTCGGCAGGACGGGTATATACCGGTGGTGCTAACAGATTGTCTTGGAACGAGTCGCTCAAAGCCGACTGCTCATCACCTATGGCTCCGGGTATAAGACGCACAATAGCATCGGCAATGATAGCTGCCGGCATCTCACCACCTGTGAGTACATAATCGCCAATAGAAATCTCTCGCGTAATGAGATGCTCACGAATACGATAGTCTATGCCTTTATAATGACCACAAAGGATTATGATATTGTTGAGCATCGACAGTGAGTTGGCCATAGGCTGGTCAAACAAATCGCCATCGGGCGATGTAAAAATCACCTCATCATAGTCGCGTTGCGACTTCAAGAAAGAGATTGCTCTATCTACAGGCTCAATTTGCATAACCATACCCGCTTCACCTCCAAAAGGATAATCATCGACACGGCGATGCTTATCGAGCGTAAAATCGCGCAAATTATGCACAACAATCTCAGCCAAGCCCTTGTCTTGCGCTCGCTTGAGGATAGAGTTATTGAGTGGTCCGTCAAGTAATTCGGGCAAGACGGTAATAATATCTATGCGCATATGTGCTAATACTGTTTTACATCAACATACCGACAGCAACCTCTTGCGCCTTGTCCTCTCCACAACTTTGAGCCACAAGCGACAATGCAAAGGGTGCAGCCGAAGCCGGACCATTACCTGTAGTAATATTCTCATCTACAGCAACACGTTCGTTGGTGATAATAGCACCCTCGAGGTTGTGTTCAAAACCGGGATAGCAAGTAGCACGACGACCATTGAGCAAGCCCAACATACCCAAGATAGAAGGAGAGGCACAGATAGCAGCAGTACGACCGCCGGCCTCGGCATGAGCCTTTACCAAGTCACACAAAGGGCGACTGGCAGCCAAATTGGTCATACCGGGCATACCACCGGGTAAGATAAGCCACTCTACATCTTCAAACGATATGTCTTGAGCCAATGCATCGGCTACCACAGGAATACCATGCGCTCCGGTTACAACCGGCTTGTCATCAACCGACAATGTTACCAACGGCATCTCGGCACGACGCAATATATCTACTACGGCTAAGGCTTCAATCTCCTCAAAACCATCTGCTAGGAAAAGGTACGATTTCTTCATAACTTTCAATATTTAATGTTTCTGTGCATAGTTTTATCTTGTATCAAATACACAACGATACAAACCAGTGCAATTTATGTACAAATATACAATAAAATAAACTAACAAACAAACTTGTGTAATTTTTTTTGACCTCCGTTATATACACTGCTCATCGAGCCATATCCTAAACAACTTACGTAGCAGATAGTTTTACAAAGATATGTTAAAACAATAGCCAATACACAAGAGATCACATCGAGAAAGAGTATACCACACATCACACAAACTATAACAATTTGTATAAAAGAAGTGATTGTCTATAAATAAAAAGCTAAAATATTTCTTTGTTTGGAAAAACTTTTTCTTATCTTTGCGTGGATTTAGATTTAGGTAAAGGTATTTATCTAAATTGACCATGAAAAATAGAAATAAACCATTAGGATAAAATAACAATGAATTCAGCACTATTTGTGACCATTCTCGTCACTGCAATTGTAATGGTTGGAGCAGCATTGCTCATTGCGTGGTTGCTTGCCCCCCGTTCATTCAATCCTCAAAAAGGCGAAGCCTACGAGTGCGGTATTCCTACACGAGGCACCTCATGGATGCAATTCAAAGTTGGCTACTATCTTTTTGCCATTCTCTATTTAATGTTTGATGTAGAGACTGTTTTTCTATTTCCTTGGGCAGTAGTTCTGAGTGAAATAGGTGTTGCCGGTCTTATCAGCATCGCAGTCTTTATGGTAATTCTTGTTTTAGGTCTTGTTTACGCATGGAAGAAAGGAGCATTGGAATGGAAATAAAAAAATCGAACATAAAAGCAATGCAATACGAGGACTTCAAAGACAACGAGTCACTCGAGCAATTGGTTGAAGAGTTAAATGCCGCCGGCACCAATGTTGTGGTAGGCGTTTTTGACGACATTATCAACTGGGGCCGTTCCAACTCTGTATGGCCGTTAGCGTTTGCCACAAGCTGTTGCGGTATTGAGTTTATGTCGGTAGCTGCAGCACGCCACGATATGGCACGATTTGGTTTCGAGGTAACTCGCAACTCTCCTCGACAAGCCGACTTCTTAATGGTAGCCGGCACAATCGTACACCGTATGGCTCCTATTCTCAAACGTGTATATGACCAATTGGCCGAGCCTAAATATGTTGTAGCAACCGGTGCTTGTGCCGTTTCGGGTGGGCCCTTCCGCAACTCATACCATACAGTACAAGGTATAGACAAGATTATACCGGTAGATGTGTTTGTGCCCGGATGTCCTCCACGCCCCGAAGCGATGCTATACGGTATGATGCAGTTGCAACGCAAAATCAAGGTCGAGAACTTCTTTGGCGGAGTAAACCGCAAACAAAAGCGCGAAGAATTCTTCAAAGACAAAGAGTAATCGCCACATAGCAATTCAATAGAAATCACACTTTATATTATATAAGTAGATATATGGCAAGCATTCAAGAAAAAATAAGCGCGCTGATACCCGAAGCCAACTTTACCGAGGCTCAAGTACTCGAAATATCGGTACCCGATGCCCAATGGCATAAGCTCGCAAAAGCCTTGTATGAAGATGCAAATGCACCGTTTGACTACCTTACCACCATTGTAGGTATGGATTGGGGTGAAACACTCGGTTGCGTATATTATCTCGAATCGACAAAAACCGGCGACCGTCTGAGCGTTCGCGTTGAGACTGCCGACCGCCAAAATCCCACCCTCCACTCAGTAGCTGATATATGGGAGTCGGCCAACTTTTATGAACGTGAGGTATATGACTTCTTTGGAATCATATTTATCAATCACCCCGATATGCGCCGCCTCTTTTTGCGCCGCGACTGGGTGGGACATCCCTTACGCAAAGATTATGACGCAAGTCCCGAGGTAAACCCGGTACGTTTGCACCACGAAGAGGCTTATGACACAACAGTATCGTATGTAGAACAAGCCGATGGCAAAATCGTAAAAACAGAGCCGGTAATATTTGCCCCCGACGACTATGTAATAAACATTGGCCCCCAACACCCCTCTACACACGGTGTGTTGCGCCTTCGTTGCTCGCTCGATGGCGAATTTATCAAGAAAATAGATCCCTATTGCGGCTACATTCATCGCGGTATTGAAAAGATGAGCGAATCGCTCACCTACCCTCAAACACTACACTTTACCGATCGTCTCGACTATCTATCGGCTATGCAAAATCGCCATGCCTTGTGTATGTGTATAGAAGATGCGATGCAAGTAGAAGTACCCACCCGCGCACAATATATTCGCACCATCAACGATGAGTTGATGCGTATATCTTCGCACCTGCTATTCTGGGGTACATTCTGCAACGACTTGGGTAGTACCACCGCACTTATCTACGGTTTCCGCGAGCGCGAGATGGTACTCGACATTCTCGAAGAGACTACCGGAGCACGTATGTCGTTCCACTACAACAAGATTGGTGGTGTCATGCAAGACATTCACCCCGACTATCAACGCAAAATCAAAGAGTTCTGCAAGATAATGCCCGAACGTCTCAAAGAGTATCACCGTTTCTTCACCGGCAACGTCATAGCACAAGGTCGTATGCATGGCATCAGTGTGATATCGAAAGAACGTTGTATAGCACACTCAATGACAGGTCCTTCGGGACGTGCATCGGGCTGGGCTTGTGACGTGCGTAAACGCATACCCTACGCATTGTATGACAAAGTAGAGTTTGATGAGGTATTGCGCACCGAAGGTGATATTTATGCCCGCTATATGGTGCGTATGGACGAGATACTTCAATCAATCCGCATCATCGAGCAATTGGTAGATAATATACCCGAAGGTCCTGTATCGGAGAAGATGAAACCAATCATCAAGTTACCCGAAGGACATTGGTTCCGCCAAGTTGAGGCCAGTCGTGGTGCATTTGGTGTATATATAGAAAGTCGTGGCGACAAATACCCCTATCGTCTCAAGTTCAACTCACCCGGTATGATGCTTGTAGCATCACTCGATGAGGTATGTCGTGGAGGTAAGATAGCCGACCTTATTGCCGGCGGTGGTTCGTTAGACTACGTAATACCCGATATAGACCGATAACAAGAAAGTAAAATCTAATAAATTCCAATAATATGTACGATTTTTCGAACATTACAATGTGGATACACAATCTACTAATGAGTTTCCTGCCCGAGTGGGCAACCTTGCTCATTGAGTTTGTGCTTATAGGTGTTGCAATATTGGCACTCTATTGTATTTTGGCACTTTTCCTCATCTATTTCGAGCGCAGAGTTGCCGGAGCCTTCCAATGCCGTCTTGGTCCCAATCGTGTAGGTCCTTTCGGTATTTTTCAGAGTATCGCCGATATGCTCAAGATCCTTATCAAAGAGCTTATTTATTTGAAGAACATTGATCACTTTTTGTTCAACCTTGCCCCCTTCTTTGTATTGGTAGCCTCTATGCTCACCTTTGCATGCTTGCCTTGGGGACGTGGTTTGCAAGTTATCAACTACGATGTAGGTGTATTCTTTATGTTGGCGGTATCGGGCCTTGGTATCATAGGTGTACTATTGGCTGGATGGTCGTCAAACAGTAAATATACCGTTATTGGTGCAATGCGTGCCGGCGCTCAAATGATAAGCTATGAGTTGTCTATAGGCTTGTCAATACTCACTATTGTAGCGCTTTCGGGCTCAATGTCGGTAACAGGTATTGTTGATGCACAATACGACGGATGGTTTCTCTTCAAAGGACATATTCCTGCCCTCATAGCATTCATTATCTACCTTATAGCCGGATCGGCCGAAATCAATCGCGGCCCATTCGATATGGCCGAGGCCGAGAGTGAGTTGACAGCAGGTTACCACACAGAGTACTCAGGTATCCACTTTGGTTTCTACTACCTTGCCGAATACCTCAACCTATTTATTATGGGAGGTATTGCAACAACCCTATTCTTGGGTGGATGGATGCCCTTGCATATACCCGGATGGGAGACATTCAATACCATTATGGACTACATCCCATCGATCGTATGGTTCTTGGGTAAGAGTATTGTTGTTGTATGGATAAGTATGTGGTTCCGTTGGACATTCCCCCGCCTACGCATCGACCAACTGCTTAAACTCGAGTGGAAATATCTCCTTCCCATCAGTCTTGTCAACCTGGCTATTATGAGTGTTATAGTAGCTCTTGGATGGCACTTTTAATCATTGAATAAAAAAATAAAAAATAAATAACCTTATAAATTGCCGCAGGCTTAAACCATGAGCGAAAAGTTTGGCTATATCACGCAAGTAATCGGACCGGTTGTCGATGTCTCTTTTGAAGGCGAAGGCAACACAATTCCGCCCATTTATGCTGCCCTCAAAATCGAACGAAACAACGAATCGGATTTGTTGGTAGAAGTAGAACAACACATTGGTGAAAACACTGTTCGTTGCGTTGCGATGGACTCTACCGATGGCCTCACACGAGGTATGAAAGTAATTAACTTAGAACGCCCCTTGTCAATGCCAACCGGCGACCAAGTGAAAGGTCGCTTGATGAACGTAATGGGCGATGCAATCGACCACCTTCCGGCACTTGACTATACCAACGTTAAATCTATACACCAAGATGCTCCCGCATTTGACGAGCTGACCGTAAGTACCGAATTTCTTTTTACAGGTATCAAGGTAATTGACCTTCTTGAGCCATACTCTCGTGGTGGTAAGATTGGTCTTTTTGGTGGTGCCGGTGTAGGTAAAACGGTGCTTATCATGGAGATGATTAACAACATCGCCAAAGGTCACAACGGTTTCTCGGTATTTGCCGGTGTAGGTGAACGTACACGTGAGGGTAACGACTTGTTGCGCGAGATGATCGAGTCGGGCGTAATGTCTTACGGTGAGAAGTTCCGCGAAGGCATGGAGCGTGGCGAGTGGAATCTCGAAGACGTAGATATGAACAGCGTGAACCAATCGCAAGCCACATTGGTGTTCGGACAGATGAATGAGCCTCCCGGTGCTCGTCTGCGTGTAGCTCTTGCCGGTCTTACTGTGGCCGAGCAATTCCGCGATGGCGATGGTGGCGGCAAAGAGATACTATTGTTTATCGATAACATCTTCCGCTTTACCCAAGCAGGTTCGGAGGTATCGGCCCTTCTTGGACGTATGCCTTCGGCAGTAGGTTATCAACCCACATTGGCATCGGAGATGGGTAAATTGCAAGAGCGTATCACATCGACCAAACAAGGTGCTATCACATCGGTACAAGCT
>JAFZDG010000269.1 GCA_017561285.1 Bacteroidaceae bacterium | reverse complement strand
CTTTTTATGCATTTTTTAAGGTATAAAATATCATTTGCAATTACTTATTCAACACCTATTTTCAGGTACCGGTTACAAGGATAATATACCTTGATTACAAATCCGCTGTCGGCGGTGCAGTTGCAATCGATAGCATAAGAATTGCCCAAAAATTAAGAATGCGTTTCATGACATTTAGTTTGGTTTCAGACAAAATTAGCACACAAACTTTGTATATTCCTAATTTTTTGCTCAAAAAAATCTATGCGAGCAACTTCGCAAACATCTGTAAAACAATGTGTTATACAAACGGAAAATATTATTTTCTATGCAAGAGCGTAACATACTGATTATCAACACAAAACACACATCTAACTAATATACAAGCACTTATATAAGAAAGAAAGCAAATTGAGTTATATCTTTATCGGTTACATTACATACTTTTCGCTTCAAACTCTATTTTCGATTATACACTTTTTTTATATCGATATTGAGTATTATTGATATGGTATGGGTGAGAATCACATTACGATGTACAAGAATAGTTGGATGCCATCGATTTGTTAAATATGTCCTTGATCGATTCGTATAAACCAAAGAGGCTGCATCGGATTGAACCGACACAGCCTCTTTAGAAGTATTTATCTCAAATATTATTCGTTGTTTTGACCTTCTTCGCGGTTTTCGCGACGCTCACCACGAAACTCGCGGCGGTTGTTGTTGTTGCGACGATCGCCTCGATCGTTGCGGTCGCCACGAGGCTCACGACGCTCGCGACGCTCAGGCTCTACGTAGCCTTCGGGACGGGGTTGAAGAGCTTTCATCGAAAGACGATATTTACCGGTCTTAGGATCGATTTCGAGCAATTTGACAGTGAGTTCATCACCCTCTTTGATGCCCGAGTTCTCCATACTTTCGAGACGGTTCCAACCTATCTCCGAGATGTGAAGCAAACCATCCTTGCCGGGCATAAACTCTACGAATGCACCGAAAGCGAGAATAGACTTCACAACACCGGTATAAGTCTCGCCTACCTCGGGTTGAGCCACGATAGCTTTGATGCGGCGCAAAGCCTCATTGATAGCATCGCGACCGGGAGCCGAAATTTCGATGTGGCCCTCGCCATCAACCTCTTCGATAGTAACAGTAGCACCGCTGGCCTCTTGAATACCTTGTATAATCTTTCCGCCCGGGCCAATAACAGCACCAATAAACTCTTTGGGTATAACCATAGTCTCGATGCGGGGAGCATGGGGTTTGAGGTCGGCACGAGGCTCGGCAATAGTGGCCTCAATCTTATCGAGGATGTGCATACGGCCTTCGCGAGCTTGCAACAAGGCTTTCTCAAGAATTTCGTATGACAAACCATCTACCTTGATATCCATTTGAGTAGCTGTGATACCATCGCGAGTACCTGTTACCTTGAAGTCCATATCGCCCAAGTGGTCCTCATCGCCAAGGATGTCAGAGAGTACGGCATACTTTGAGTTATCGGTAATCAAACCCATTGCAATACCCGATACGGGTTTCTTAATCTTCACACCGGCATCCATCAAAGCAAGTGTACCGGCACATACGGTAGCCATTGAAGACGAACCGTTAGACTCGAGAATATCTGATACAATGCGCACGCAGTAGGGATAATCGGCAGGAATGATGCTCTTGAGAGCGCGGTTGGCCAAGTTACCATGACCAATCTCACGACGACCAATACCGCGAACAGGCTTAGCCTCACCGGTAGAGAAGGGAGGGAAGTTATAGTGCAACAAGAAGCGATCGTGACCTTGATTGAGCACGTCATCGAGCAACTTCTCATCGAGTTTTGTACCCAATGTAACGGTTGAGAGCGATTGTGTCTCGCCACGAGTGAACACTGCCGATCCGTGAGGTCCGGGAATGTAATCTACCTCGCACCAGATAGGACGTATCTCGGTTGTTTGACGACCATCGAGACGTACACCCTCATCGAGTACGCAACGACGCATTGCCTCTTTCTCTACATCGTGGTAGTAGCGACGTACAAGCGCCTCTTTCTCATCGCGCTCTTCTTCGCTCATAGCCTCGAGGTACTCTTCGCATACGGCCTCAAATGCAGCTGCACGACCATGCTTGTCGGCGTTGCCTTGACGAGCAATAGCATATGCCTTGTCGTAGCACTTAGCCTTCACATCGGCACGCAACTCCTCATCGTTTATCTCGTGGCAATATTCGCGCTTAACAGTAGAACCTACAGCCTCGGCAAGTTCTTCTTGCACGCGGCAGTGTACTTTGATGGCATCGTGGGCAGTCTTCAAAGCCTCGAGCAAGTCTTGCTCCGAAACCTCGTTCATCTCACCCTCAACCATCATAATGTTGTCATATGTAGCACCCACCATCAAGTCCATATCGGCACGCTCCAACTCGGCAAAAGTGGGATTGATGCGGAACTTACCATCGATGCGAGCAACACGCACCTCTGAGATAGGACCATTGAAGGGAATATCCGAAACGGCAATTGCAGCCGAGGCTGCCAAACCTGCCAATGCATCGGGAATATCTACGCCATCGGCCGAGTACATTGTGATGTTGACAAAAGTATCGGCATGGTAATTATCGGGGAACAAAGGACGCAATACGCGGTCAACAAGGCGGGCAGTAAGGATTTCGTAATCCGATGCACGACCTTCACGTTTGGTAAAACCGCCGGGGAAACGTCCGAATGCTGAGAATTTCTCTTTATACTCTACTTGCAAAGGCATAAAATCTACACCTTCGCCGGCCTCTTTGGCCGAACACACCGTAGCGAGCAACATTGTATTGCCCATACGCACTTCTACGGCACCATCAGCTTGCTTTGCCAGCTTGCCGGTCTCGATGGTAATGGTTCTTCCATCACCCAAATCGATGGTCTTTTTTACGACATTCATAAAATCTTTATTTTCTTTCCATTAAAAATCGTGCAAAGATAACTCAATCTCGGTGGAGAACAAAATAAATTTCTCTATTTTTTAATATAAGGTATAGATTATCATACCTCTTACCTCGCGCGACTCCTCTTTTTCAGCCTTATTTTTGAGCCGGGACGACACTACATAAATCCCCATCAACACAGCATTGTCATCACAACTCGCCTTGTGTTAATGGGGATATTTCTAACGCGTATCGGCGCAAAAATTCTACATCACTATCTTACGCACCAATTGTTCTACTTGCACAAAATAGACACCATGCGGCAACTCAACTCTCGATGCGCAAGCTACTGTTGTCTTATGCAACAATGCTCCTTGTGCCGAGTATATATTTACCATTGCATCGTCGGCCACTCCTTCTATTGTTATCGTGCCGTTTACGACATTCACTTGGCAGCCATCCGCTTCTACACTTTCAACGCCCGACACATCGCCTACGATAGACGAGAAATCGCGCCAATATAAGGCTGTGCCATAAGCACTTTGAGCATTGGGTTGTGTATGCAGGGTGGCATTGAGTGTCACGTCTGTGGTGAATGTTCCATCGCAAATAGTAGGAGGAACTACCGGTAAGGCATATACATCACGCAACGATGTACACTTTTCAAAGCACCATTGTCCAATCTCTGTCAATGATTCAGGCAGCGTGATACTGCGAAGGCTTGAACAACTCCAGAACACCTCTTGGCCCAATGTACCTATGTTCTTACCTAACACTACCGAGGCAAGATTTTCGCAACGCGAGAAGGTATAGTTGCCTATATAAGTCACGCCATCGCCAATAATGGCCGATTGCAGGTTGCTACAGCTCCAGAAAGCCTCATCGCCCAATTGTTGCACGCTATTGGGCACAACGATCGACTTGAGTTTAGAGCAACGAGAGAAGGCATAATTACCTATCTCTTGCAATCCTTCGGCAAGTGTTACACTCTCCAATGCCTCACAACCCCAGAAAGCCGATGCACCCACTACCGACACACTCGATGGCAAGGCTATCGATTTCAATCCGCTTCTATAGAAAGCATAGTCGCATACTTCCTTCACACTTTGAGGTATCTCTACCGATTGCAATTTGCTCAATTCCCAACACAAGCCGATAGGTATAATCTGCACTTCAGAGCCAAACTCAAACTTCTCTATATTCATGACACCCTGCGCCGCAGTAAAGAGAGGATAAACAAGACCGTTAGGAGCATATGTTCTGCAATTTATCGCATCCCATTTTACCGATGTAAGACCTACACAATCTTGGAACGCATTACCACCAACGACAGCTACATTGCGAGGTATAGTGAGTGTTGATAGCGATGTGCAACCGCCAAATGCCACTTCTCCTATCGAAGTAAGGCCTTCGGGGAAAGTTACCGATTGCAACCCTTCGCAATATGCAAAGGCAAAATCGCCTATTGTCGCAACAGATGCGGGCAACTCAATGTTTTTCAACAATTTCATATTGGCACAAAGAGCTGTAGGAATTATATCTACTTCATTACCAAAAACAATCTCCTCTACACTGCATGAGCGTGTAACGTAATTGAAGAAAGGAGGATAGATATTATTTTCTTTTCTATAAGTTTGACAATAATATGCATTCCACTCCACACGCTTGAGAGCCGGACAATCATCAAAAGCATATGCTCCTATATAACTCAAGAAGCGAGGTATAGATATTGATGTGAGCTGTGTACAACCTTTAAAGGCGCTATTAGCTATTGAAGTAACGTTATAATTCATATACTCATACTCGACCACCTCAGGTATTACAACATCGCCCGAACAACCGGCACCCGACACTACTTCGACACTCGATTCTGAGGTAGTCTTATATGTAATGCCATCAAGCGTAAATTCATCTAACAACTCATACACCTTGTTATTCTCAAAGACAAGATCATCAGTCTGCTCTCCCATACCATTATTGAAGATAATCATAGGTTGCTTCAATTCATAGTCTGTTTGGAAAGTATATATCCATTGTTCATTGCTTTGTTTTGTCATAACCACACCCGGCCACGAGCCCAACAGCTCCTTGTTGTTGTCTCCGGCATCCCACATATAGACATACATCGGATAGCCCGATAATTGCGAGTTCTTGAGATAGGCTGTCCATGTATACTTACCGGCATCATCGTTTTGGCAAACGATATTGGTAAAATCTCTCCAATATTCGGCTGCCTTGTACTTCTCCTCGCATCCGGCAGGCACTATCAAGGTAATAGATTTATCAACCCCTTTAAATGTATTTTCATGCACTGCAGGTGGGATAACGGCATCTATAGATATTACTTCGAGTGCATTGCAATAATAAAATGCATTATCGTGAATGTAAGAGAGACTCTTTGGCATTGTTATCGATTGTAAATTCTCACATCCTGCAAATGCCCAACGTCCTATCCAAGAAACACCCTCAGAAACAGATACATCTGTCACTTGCGCACAATCTTGAAATGCTCTGTGAGCTACACCCATCACATCATAGTCATGACCTTCGTATGTAATAGTAGAAGGCAATACTATCGAGCCGGCGTACTCATTGGTATGTTCATAGTAGCTCATACCCCTATATGTCACATCTACCTGACTGAACCATTCATTAGCAAGCATATAGTAGATGCCATCGACACACATATCTTCTATAACATATGTTTTGCCACTGACAAATGTATAATAGGCTGTTTGCTCACTATCGCCATTGCTAAACGATACGATGGGAGAAATAAGTTCCCTCGAAGTAAATGTATGCTCCCACAAGCCTTGGGCATTGCGTGTCATGGCAGCACCGGGATAGCTACCCACAATATCGCGATCTGTGCCGGTACCGGCGCTTTCTTGTATATACACATACATCATATCACCCGGCAATTTGCGATTGTCAAGATAGACCGAGTAGTTATACTCACCCTCCGACGTTGCTTCTGTCATAGCTTGCGCCCCAATGGGTGCCAAACTGCATAACACGCACACCAATGCGAGCTGTGCAAAACGTAGATTTGTTTTCATAAGGTATCTGTTTTATGGTTATAATATCGCTACTGTTAATCATGGTAAAAAACAACACAAATATACCGATATTCAGTATATTATATACATTACAAATGTTAAATATACCAAATACAAAGACTACTACAACGCGACTTTCTTTACCTTGTTGCCCTCAACGACTATATATACCCCCGATCGAGGCTGCACAACACGCAACCCTCGTATGTCGTAATACTCTACATTTTCACTATCTGACGACACTTTGTTCACATCCGAATAGATGTCTATTGAGCAAGATGCACTAAGGTCGCTACCATCTATCGTGCGTACCGTTATTGTCGCTATGCCGGCTTGCAACACAACGACTCTTGCACG
>JAFZDG010000268.1 GCA_017561285.1 Bacteroidaceae bacterium | reverse complement strand
TATTATCTTTGCATCACCAAAGCGGATGTGGCGTAATTGGTAGCCGCGCCAGACTTAGGATCTGGTGTCGAGAGACGTGTGGGTTCGAGTCCCGTCATCCGCACAATTAAAGAGGAAGAAGCTCCGCTACAAGGGTTCTTCCTCATTTTTTATTTATAAAAAATTCTGCAGTTATGAAAACAATTCAATGGTTTGTACTATGTGTAGTTGCTCTGTTTGCTATACCCACAGTAAACGCCCAAGAAGTAATTGAAGAGAGCAATGACAACATCACAACTGTTATTGAGGAAGCCCAAACTCACAACGCTATCTACATGTCGGAAGATGAGCTATTCGACACCGTCAAAGAGTATAATAAGGCTGAATATATAGAAATTAACTCATTTATGATGGGCATGGCCAAAATGATGGCTCCGCGAGAAGAGAGAGCCTTCCTCAACAAAATAAAAACCATGCGTATCATCGACCTTACTCCTTGTAGCGAGGCCGATAAAGCTCGATTCGCAGAATTTATATCAACAGTCGAACTCACATCATTCGATCCGGGTGTTGACGAATTCGATGACGATGATGAAGATGAAGATGAAGATGAAAAAATGCGCATCTATATCAAGATAAAAGGAGAGACTGTTACCTGTATGGTTGTTGCATCATGGGGCGAAAAAGATTGTACTCTTATACAGCTCAATGGTAAAATGTCGATAAGCGATCTTGAAGCAGTGGCCAACGGCGCAGGCTCATCAGTAATATAAGCACACTCATAAAAACTTTTATTAAAAGTTTTTGCATTACTATCGCTCCATATTAGCCACATTATTTATAAATTTGTAACGCTTAATATGTAATTATTGCTCTATGCTTAACAAAATAGAAGAACTCAAACATGAGATAGTCGCTCTCACAGCATCAAATAGCGACGAGTTGGAGGCTATCCGCCTCAAATATATGTCGAAAAAGGGTATCATTGCACAACTCTTCAACGACTTTCGTAACGTTCCTGCCGAGCAAAAACGCGAGGTAGGTCAACGCATCAACGAGTTGAAAGACGCTGCCACAGAGCACTTCAATGCCTTGCGCGAGGCTATTGAAGACAAAGCCCAAGACGGCGATAAAATAGACCTTACCCGTACAGCTTATCCTGTATGGAGCGGTACACGTCACCCTCTTTCGCTGGTTCGCAACGAAATATGCGAG
This sequence comes from Bacteroidaceae bacterium, assembly GCA_017561285.1. GTDB lineage: Bacteria > Bacteroidota > Bacteroidia > Bacteroidales > Barnesiellaceae_A > Barnesiella_A. Next base: position 1,724 of record JAFZDG010000268.1, on the reverse strand, counting down.
ATTTTCGGTCGTTTAGGTTTTTCTATTGCCGAAGGTCCGGAGATTGAAGACGACTGGCACGTATTCTCATCACTCAACTTTGCCGATGACCACCCCGCTCGCGATATGCAAGACACTTTCTTCATACAACGCTCGCCCGATGTGTTGTTGCGCACACACACCTCATCGGTACAAACACGTGTAATGGAGCACACCCAACCGCCCATCCGCATTATCTGCCCGGGACGCGTATATCGCAATGAGGCTATCTCGGCACGCGCACACTGCTTCTTCCACCAAGTTGAAGCTCTCTACGTTGATAAGAACGTGTCGTTTGCCGACCTCAAACAAGCACTGTTGTTTTTCGCCAAAGAGATGTTTGGTAATGAGACTAAAATACGCTTGCGCCCCTCTTATTTCCCCTTCACCGAGCCGAGTGCCGAGATGGATATCTCTTGTAACCTCTGTGGTGGCAAAGGCTGCAGCTTCTGTAAGCACACCGGTTGGGTTGAAATTTTGGGTTGCGGTATGGTCGATCCCAACGTACTGGATGCTTGCGGTATCGATAGCAAGGTATATAGTGGATATGCATTGGGTATGGGTATCGAACGCATTACCAACCTCAAATACCAAGTAAAAGACCTACGACTCTTCTCGGAAAACGATGTTCGCTTCTTAGAAGAATTTGAGTCGGCCAAATAAAAAACCAAACCTATAGAATACTACATACAAAGACCTTAAAGCCGATGGTTTTAAGGTCTTTGATATAAATACCAACACACAAATATGACTACGGCACAACGCTATCGCTTCGTTATCGATTGGTTTACCCGCAATATGCCGGTTGCTGAGACAGAGCTCAACTATACCACACCCTACGAATTGTTGGTAGCCGTTATCCTCTCGGCTCAATGCACCGACAAGCGCGTCAACCTCATTACACCCGCCCTCTTTGCAGCCTATCCCACTGTAGAGGTTATGGCCACAGCCTCAGTCGAAGAGATATACGAATACATAAAAAGCGTATCATACCCCAACAACAAAGCCCGCCATTTGGCAGGAATGGCTCGTATGTTGGTCGAGGAGTTTGGAGGCGAAGTTCCATCGGACATTGATGCATTGCAACGCCTGCCGGGTGTAGGACGCAAAACAGCCAACGTGATGGCCTCGGTCGTGTGGGGTAAGGCTGCAATGGCAGTAGATACACACGTATTTCGAGTAGCCAATCGCATAGGACTCACCAACAACTCAAAAACACCTCTGGCTACCGAACGCACGCTCATAAAACACATACCCGAAGAGTTGATACCCAAAGCACACCACTGGCTCATTCTACATGGACGATATGTGTGTATGGCACGCCGCCCCCTATGCCTTGAATGCGGCTTGCGAGAAGCTTGCAAATACTATAACAGCCAACCCAAAGAACCCCAATAGCCACCGGCATCATCTAAAAAAAACACTCAATCGCAACCGATATGACAACAGCCCCCATATTACTCTTTGTCTATAATAGACCTGAGCACACAAAACTCACGATAGAAGCCCTACGCAACAACACATTGGCATCAGAGAGTACATTGTATATCTACTCCGATGCAGCTCGTAGCGAGGCCGATACTGCAAAAGTAAACGAGGTGCGCAAGGTCATACAATCGGTCGATGGATTCAAAGAGATAAACATCATTGAGCGCGACAAGAATTGGGGTTTGGCTCGTAGCATCATCGATGGCGTAACAAGTGTA
>JAFZDG010000267.1 GCA_017561285.1 Bacteroidaceae bacterium | reverse complement strand
CGGGGTCGTTGGTTCGAATCCGACAAGAGGCTCAAAAGAAAAGACGCTCGACAGCAATGTCGGGCGTTTCTTGTATATATACTTTGTGGCTTCGTGATAGGGTACAAAAAAAGGTTGAGCAGCGCTCAACCTTTTTCTTGTATTGTGTTGCTATTATTTTTTCATCACAGCCACTTTCTCGAGGATGCGGAGAAGGTGCAACCAGAATTTCTCAACTGCGGGAATGTGCATACGCTCATCGGGTGAGTGTACGTCGCGCAATGTGGGACCAAACGAAATCATATCGAGGTGGGGATATTTAGAGAGGAACAAACCACACTCGAGACCTGCGTGGATAGCAAGAATTTCGGGTGTAACGTTGAACAACTCTTCGTATGCCTCAACAGCGATGTCTTTGATAGCCGATTGCATATTGGGTTTCCATCCGGGATAGCCTTCGCCATGAGCAGGCTCGGCACCGGCCATTGCAAAGAGAGCTTCTATTTGGTTGGCGATGTCATATTTCTCGCTTTCAACCGAGCTGCGTTGGCTGGTTGCTACTACGATAGTATTGCCTTCACGCATTTTTACCGAAGCAAGGTTGGTAGAGGTTTGTACCAAACCGGGCAACTCGCGACTCATGGCGATAACACCATGAGGTGCTGCATAGAGAGCCGAGATGAGGTTGTGTGCAGTCTTGTCATCGATGCAAGTAGCAGGAACATCGGCTGTTTCCATACCCGAACCTGTGAGTGCATCTACACCACGCAATTCGTCTTCTACAGTAGCTATGTGACAGTTGAAATCTACGCGGATATCTTCTTTGTGTTGTACGGGTACACCAATAACGGCCATAGCCTCGCGAGGAATAGCATTGCGCAAGTTACCGCCATCGATTGTAGCCAACTTCACATCATATTTCTTCATAGCGTTCCACAAGAAGCGAGCCAAAATCTTGTTGGCGTTACCGCGACCATGGTGGATATCACCACCCGAGTGACCACCGTTGAGACCTTTGATACGCAAGGTTGCGTAGTAGTAGTCTTGGGGAGCAGCTTGCTCGGTGTAGGTAAATGTAGATGTGGTATCAATACCACCGGCGCAACCGATAAAGATTTGAGCATCGTCTTCCGAGTCGAGGTTGAGCAAGATGTCGCCGCTGATGAGGTTGCCATCGAGGTTGTTTGCACCTGTAAGGCCGGTCTCTTCGTCAACTGTGAAGAGGGCTTGCAAGCGACCATGTTTGGCTTCGGGATCGATAAGTACGGCCATAGCAGCAGCCATACCAATACCGTTGTCGGCACCGAGGGTAGTACCGCGAGCACGTACCCACTCACCATCGATATAAGTTTGGATAGGATCGTTCTCAAAGTCAAGCTCTACATCGCTGTTCTTTTCGCACACCATATCCATGTGAGCTTGCAAGATAACAGTGGGGGCTTCTTCGTAACCGGGAGTAGCGGGTACGGTCATTACTACGTTGCCAATTTCGTCTGTTGCAACTTCGATGTTGTGTTGTTTCGCAAAATCCAACAAGTAAGCGCGGATTTTTTCTTCTTTCTTAGAGGGGCGAGGTACTTGCGTAATGGCATCGAAAATCTCCCATACCAACGCGGGTTTAAGGTCTTTAACTTTCATTGTAATTTTACTTTGTTTGTTCCCGACGAACGCTAACGAGTGTAATCGTGGGAAAATTTATGTTAATTTTTTAGGTTTTTCAAAGTGTATAAACAAAATATACGGCGAAAAATTGTTGTTAGAAAATTTCTCTTTCCTATATTTGCACCACAAATATAAGAATAATGTTGAAAACAATACTCATAACAATTGTTATAATTGCGATAGTTGTGTTATTATTGGGTTTTAGAGTCTTTTTTGTGAAAGGCGGTAAGTTCCCATCGATGCACATCAGTAGCAATGTTGAGATGAAACGTAAGGGTATTAGTTGTGCTATATCTACCGATGCGCGCGATAGAAATCGCAAGAATCTGGAAGATGTTATATTGGAAAATCAAACTAAAAAAGAAAATAAAGAATTATGAGAAAATTTTTGAACGCATTATGCGTATTTGCACTCGTAGCAGGATGTGCTCTTATGACATCTTGTAACAACAGCGAAGCCAATGCTATTGCTACTGCCGACCACCAATGTGAGGGTAAGCAAATTACTATTGCTTATGTCGACCTTGACACACTCATTGCTAACTATGAATATGCCAAAGAGTTGGAAATGAAATTGGTAGATAAGATTGAGACCGACCGCGCCAATCTCAACTCTCGTGTTGCAAGTCTTGCCAAACGTCAAGAAGAGTTCCAACGCAAGGTGCAAAACAATAGCTTCCTTTCGCAAAGCAGTGCCGAGCAACAATACAATGCTTTGATGCAAGAGCAAGAAAAGTTGCAAGCAGATGCTGCGCGTATCGATGCTGAGAATATGCAAGCTCAACAACAAATGATGAAAGATCTCTCTGACGCTGTACGTGCTTATATCAACGAGTATAACAAAACAGCCGGTTATGATGTGATTTTCGATCGCGCTGCTACATTGTACATTGGCGAGGCTTATAATATCACACAAGATATTATTAAAGGTCTTAATAACAAAGATAAAAAAGAGGCAGTAGCTGCTACTGATACAACAGCAACAAAATAAAGAAATTTTGCCAGGTAGAATATTGAGGGCTTTATCGTACGAGCGGTAAGGCCCTTTTTTATTGATGGTAGGGAATTGATTATTGGAAAAAAGATGTTAACTTTGTAGGAAATATGATGAGAATATGGCATACTTTTCACTAATAGTACCGGTGTTTAATCGTCCCGATGAGGTTAACGAGTTGCTTGAGAGTCTTACCAAGCAACATTGTAAGGATTTTGAAGTAATTATAGTCGAAGATGGCTCGCAAGTGCCGTGCGATGCTGTGGTGAAGAGCTACAGCGACCGATTGGATATACACTACTACAATAAGCCCAATTCGGGCCCGGGACAGTCGCGCAACTATGGTGCCGAGCGGGCTACGGGCGAGTATCTTATAGTACTTGATTCCGATTGTATTATCCCTGAGGGGTATCTCAATGCGGTGAAAGCCGAGTTGGATGCCGCACCGGCCGATGCTTTTGGCGGGCCTGACCGCGCGCACGATTCGTTTACCGATATACAGAAGGCTATAAACTATGCTATGACATCATTCTTCACTACAGGAGGTATAAGAGGTGGCAAGAAAAAACTCGATAAATTCTATCCTCGTAGTTTCAATATGGGTATCAGAGCCGATGTTTATAGGGCGTTGGGTGGTTTCTCCAAGATGCGTTTTGGCGAAGATATAGACTTCAGTATTCGCATTTTTAAGGGCGGCTATAAGTGCCGGCTTTTCCCCGAAGCGTGGGTGTGGCATAAGCGCCGTACCGATTTGCGTAAGTTCTTTAAGCAAGTACATAACTCGGGTATAGCGCGTATCAATTTATATAAAAAATATCCCGAATCGCTCAAATTGGTGCATCTGTTGCCGGCTGTTTTCACTATTGGAGTTGTCGTACTTTTGTTGGGAACACCATTTATACCGGCATTATCATCGCTCATAGGTCTGTTTGTTCTCATTATCTTTATTGATGCAACGTTGCAAAACAGAAGTGTCAAGATTGGTGCATTGGCGGTTGTCGCATCATTTGTGCAACTGACAGGTTACGGTACGGGCTTTTTGCGTGCTTGGTGGCAACGCTGTGTGTTGCGAAAGGATGAATTTGAGGCTTTCAAAAATAGTTTCTACAAGTAATGGCAAAACTTACCATAACTCAATTGTCGGTCGATGATCGTCCGCGTGAGAAGATGATGCAGCATGGTGTGCGTGCCTTGAGTAATGCCGAGTTGTTGGCTATACTCATAGGTTCGGGTAGTGTTGAAGAGACTGCTATAGAGTTGTCACAACGCATACTCAATGATGTGGAAAACAACCTAAGTAACTTGGGAAAGTATGATATCAAGCAGTTGATGACCTATAAGGGCATTGGAGAAGCTAAGGCTGTTACAATTATGGCTGCGATGGAGTTGGGCCGTCGTCGTAGGGAAGAGGATGTGCCGGAACGTCCAACGCTCAATACCAGCCAAAAGGTATATGAGTATATGCAACAAAGGCTCATAGACCTGCCGCACGAAGAGTTCTGGGCTATTTTGCTCAATCGTGCCGGACGGGTTATAGACACAATTATGGTAAGTAAGGGTGGTACTGCATCAACAACAGTAGATGTAAAGGTCATTATGCGTGCCGCTTTGCAAAATTTGGCCTCGGGCATTATTCTGTGTCACAACCATCCTTCGGGCAATAAGCGTCCGAGTCGTGAAGATGATACGATAACCAAGCGTGTTGTCGAAGCTGCCAAAGTTATGGATATGCTTGTTCTCGACCACGTGATTGTGTGTGATGGCGGATACTATAGTTTTGCCGATAATGACGGTATCTGATTGGCGCGAAGTTTTTTCTTTCTAAAACAATTATCTATATTTTTTCTATTCCTTCCAGCCGGCGATAGGGTGGGCGTTTGTATATCACATATTGACGATGGTCGGGAAGGAGTATTGTGTCGGGGTATAGCATAGGTTGTGCCGGTGGTAGTGTGTGAGGGGCAACCAATCGTCTTATGCGGCCCGGTAGCGATGCCGAAGGATCGCTCCAGGTGGCAGGGTAATAGAGCCATTGCCACTCTATGTCTGTTGTTGTGCTATCTATCTCTGCCACAACATAACAGCTGTCGGCTGTGATGTAAAACGGGTTGTCTCCGGCAACTTTGTGTAGTGGTGTGAAGAATGTTGCGGGTTGTTCTATAACCTCTTTGATTCCGTAGGGCAGTATTTCTATATATTTATTATATAGTTGGTAGCTGTTGTCGCTGTTGCGGGCAGTCATTGGATAGGGTACGGCAAGGCTATCTTGTAAGTCGATGAGTGGTATGACAAACCCTCTCCACTCGGCTTCGGGGGCTTCGTAGTAGGTGCTGTGCAGGTTCATTACCCACGTGTGTGCCCATCGTGGGGTGGTCTCTTGGTCAATAAACATTACCCCATCGCTATCGTTGCTATATTGTTGCAGTAATGCTTTGTGTTGTTTACCGGTAGCATATGCGTGAGGTAAAATAGCAATGCACCATACAACAACTATGACCGATGCAATGATACTTGCGGCATTGATTGTACGCGAGGTTGTATGGTGTAGCCATTTGCCGGCAAGTCGTAACAGTATCAGCAATGCAAAAAATTCGGCCGCATAGAATATGCGCATCGTATATGCTCCGGCCCGTATAGAGATGACAAAAAGAAAAGCGACAATGGCAGTGGTGAGTAAGAAGCTGTTGCTCTTTATCCATTCCCACAGTGTGGTGCGCCACGATTTGCGGAGGCATAGTAATACAAAAACCAATATACATAATGGTATGGCGCGCAATTGTCGCATTGTGATAACAATAGCCGATAGGTATTGAGCTGCCGAATCGTAGGCTATATGTTGGGCTTTGTTTTCCAGTCCGGGCGAGGCAAGGATGGCTATGCACCCCAATCCATAGGCAATGGCAATAAGTGTTGTTTGATTGCTACCGATAGAGCGATAATGGGTAAGCATATAGATGAGTATCGCAGCCCCCACCGGTAATGATAGTGCCTCGTGGCCAAAGCCGCAACAGAAGGACCACAAAGCCATCCCGATACTTGCGATTGTGATAGGTCTATGTTGCGATGTGGTGTGTTGCCACATAAGCATCAAGGAGAGTGTGGTCACCGATGTCCACATATAGTTGAGCGAGCCTGCTGCCCAATAATAGAGGTAATCCATATCGGGTAGTAGTGCGTAAATGCCTATGAGTGATATTAATAGTGTAATGGGGCGAGGTGTGTCTCGGTGTCCTTGTGTGTATATGGCCATACACCATACCAGTAACAAAAATACCGCTGTGTTGACTATGTCAAAGCCAACATCGGGTAGAATAGCCAATATCGATTGTAATGCAATGTGAATGAGCGCACGCGAGTTCTCGCCCATGTAGTGGTGGTATTGCGACTCAAGAATATCGGTACAATTGGTGATAGGGGCAAGGCTCTCTCCGGGAATGTATCGCAGAGCATACCATATATCATCATCG
>JAFZDG010000266.1 GCA_017561285.1 Bacteroidaceae bacterium | reverse complement strand
CAATATATCGTTGCCCAACCTCACTATTTCGTTGAGCCAGATACGCCCCTTCAAACGCAAAAATGCATCGGGACCTGAACGATGGTACGAAAAGATACAATTATCATATAGCGGTCGATTGCAAAACAGCATTACAGCCAAACAAGACGAAATCTTGCAAAAGAGCCTGCTCAAAGATTGGCGCAATGGTATGAGCCACAATGTACCCATATCGGCAACATTCACACTCTTCAAGTACATCAACCTCACTGCATCGGTCAACTTTACCGACCGTATGTACAGCAACAAAATCATGCGCGATTGGGATCCTCAGGCATCGGCTGTTGTAAACGACACTGTATATGGTTTCTACAACGTATATGACTTCAATGCCGGTGTGAGTATGCAAACCAAACTATACGGCTTCTACACCCCTATGAAATTTTTGGGCGATGCTGTAAAACAGATACGCCACGTCCTTACACCATCGGTTTCGTTCACCTACGCTCCCGACTTCAGCGACCCTTTTTGGGGAATGTACGAAACGCTGCGATATACCAACAATAGCGGACAATATGTAGAACAAATATATTCGCCCTTCTCTCATGGCTTGTTTGGCACAGCACCCAGTGGCGAAAAGGGTGTAGTAAACCTATCTTTTGCCAACAACCTCGAAATGAAGGTTAAGAGCGATGCCGACTCTACAGGCGTAAAGAAAATTTCACTTATAGAAAACCTTACGGTGGGTACAAGTTACAACCTTGCTGCCGACTCTTTGCGTTGGAGCAACATCAACGTAAACGTATTGATAAAACTCACCAAAAACCTCAATCTCAACCTACGCACCACATGGGATCCCTATTGCTATCAACTCAACGCATCGGGCAATCCGGTGCGGGTAGACGTATTGCGCTCTCAAGCCGGCAGGGGTTGGGCGCGACTATCGAGTGCCGGTACTTCATTCTCCTACACACTCAACAACGATACTTTTAAGAAGAAAGAATCGAAAAAAACAGCCTCTACAGCCGAAGAAGAGGCCAATGAAAACAACGATCCATTGGCCAATAGCGCCGCTGCCAACGAAGAGCGCAACAATCGCCGTCGCTCCGGAGGCAAATCGGGTGGAAATGAAGAGTATGACAGCGATGGATACTATAGCTGGAAGATACCTTGGAGCCTCACATTCAACTACTCGGTAAACTATACCTATGGTGCATTCAACAAAGAGAAAATGGAGTATGACGGTAAGTTTGTACAAAACCTGAGCCTATCGGGTAACTTAAACCTCACAAAAGGTTGGGCATTCAACTTTACCGCCAGCTACGACTTTGAAGCAAAGAAATTGGCCTACATGAACTGTAACATCTCGCGCGACTTGCACTGTTTCACGATGGCAGCAAGTTTTGTTCCGGTAGGTCCTTACAAATCATACAATTTCCACATATCCGTAAAATCGTCGCTGCTCAAAGACTTGAAGTATGACAAGCAGAGCCACGCATACGATCAACTCAATTGGTACTGATAATATGGAACTTCCACAACCATTTATAGAACGTATGCAGCAATTGTTGGGTGATGATTATCCCCAATTTGCCCATGCACTCATACACAGTGAGCAACCGGTAAGCATACGCATCAACCCACACAAAGGTGCTACGCCACCTACCAATGTAAAGGCCGTACCTTGGTCGGGTGGAACCGGCTACTACCTACCCGAACGCCCCACATTTACGTTCGATCCACTATTCCATGCCGGTGCCTACTATGTACAAGAAGCGGCCTCAATGTTTATAGGCTCCATCATACAACAATATATAAACAGCCCGGTACGTTATCTCGACTTGTGTGCCGCCCCGGGAGGAAAATCGACACACGCATTGGCTCAGCTACCCACCGGCAGCCTGGTCGTAAGCAACGAAATCGTAAGACAACGCGCACAGATATTGGCCGAGAATATGACTAAATGGGGCAATCCATATTCAGTGGTAACAAACAATACACCTGCCGACTGGGGCAGTTGGCACAACTATTTCGATGTGATTGCCACCGATGTACCCTGTTCGGGTGAAGGTATGTTTCGCAAAGACGATACGGCCATAGCCGAGTGGTCGCCTGCCAACGTAGCACATTGTGCATCACGTCAAGAAGGCATACTCGCCGATATATGGAATACACTGCGCCCTGGAGGATTGCTCATATATAGTACCTGTACGTTCAATCTCGAAGAGAACGAAAAGATGGTCGAACACCTCATCAAAGAGTACGATGCCGAACCTTTGAACGTAGCAATAGACAACACATGGGGCATTACAAGCGCATTTGCAGGCCATGCACCGGTATATCGATTTATGCCTCATCGCACACAAGGCGAAGGTCTTTTTATGGCTCTGCTGCGTAAAAAAGGCGAATGGGATGCAAGCTGCGGTACGATACCCAACTCGCGCGATAAAAAGAAAAAACAGTTGGGCAAGACGGTATCACGCCCTATCCCTCACGAAGTGAAAGAGTGGCTCAACTCGCAAGACTTTACCTTTGCCGCCGATGAAACCTCCATCACAGCCTATCCCAACCAATATGCCGCCGATATGCAGGCCATACAACGTTCGTTCAACGTGCTGCACGCCGGTATTACAATAGCAACGATCAAAGGGCGCGATATTATACCCACTCACGCACTGGCACAATCGACCGCATTCAATAACAACGCTTTTGGCTCTTGCGAGGTAACTCTCGAAACAGCTCTTGCCTACCTACGCCGCGAAGCCATTGCTCTACCCGATGACACGCCTCGAGGATATATTACACTCGCCTATAATGGTTTTGTATTGGGATGGGTAAAAAATGTGGGCAATAGAGCCAACAATCTATATCCCCAAGAGTGGCGCATACGCAGCAGTCACAACCCCGAAGTGATATTACAGGCCGGAGTAACAAAAAAGCAACAGCAATAAAGCTAAACGTTAACCACGCAGTACACAATACTTTAGCTCCCGGCACACGTTTTTTTACAAGAAATGTAAAATAAATTTAGGCAAAACTATTGCATAAATCAAAACAAAGCCGTATCTTTGCACCGCATTTGAGAAAGATGCTCCGTTAATGGCGGGATAGCTCAGTTGGTTAGAGCGTCGGATTCATAACCCGGAGGTCACGAGTT
>JAFZDG010000020.1 GCA_017561285.1 Bacteroidaceae bacterium | reverse complement strand
AGTTGCAATACCTCAATACCCAACAAGATCAAGGTGATTGGTTGTATGGTCTTGTAGAGGTGTCGGTATTGCCCTACTTGATGTTTACTGTAGCCGATATGTGGAATGTGGGTGATACCGGTATTCATTATTACCAAGCACTCGTAACAGGTACTTATGGTTCGCACCGTTTGCAAGCCGGATATGTACGTACACGTGCCGGTTATAACTGTGCCGGTGGTGTATGTCGTTACATTCCCGCAACTCGTGGTGTTCAAATTTCTTACTCTTTCAACTTCTAATAAAGTATGAAACGCACATTATTATATATTATAGCATTGATGTTTGTATCGGCCGGTTTTGTGTCGTGTGATGTTATTGATGAAAACGACCGCTACATCGAAGTAGAGGAGCAAGGCGGAGAGCGTGTTCAACGTCTGCTTATAGAAGAGTTTACCGGTCACAAATGTGTAAACTGTCCCGATGGTGCTGCTATTGTACATGAGATACAAGAGTATTATCCCGGACGTGTAATGGTTATTGGTATCCACGCCGGTATGTTGGCTATGCCTACAGGTGAGTTTGCCAATCAAAACTTCATTACTGCCGATGGTCAAACATATTACAACTCGTTTGGTGTACAAGCCAACCCTGCTGCATTGCTCAATCGTGTACACTTTACCGGCGAAGACTGGGCTGTGCGCACCAAAGAAAAATGGATGACATATGCAATCTCGGAGCTTGGCAAAGAGCCTGTTTGCGAGGTGACTCCTGTAGTAGAGTACAATGCTGAGACTCGCGAGCTTCAAGTTACAACCGAGGTAGAAGCTTATGAGAATATGCCTGCCAATCTCAATCTTCAAGTTCAGATAGTTGAAAATGTCATTGGTATGCAGTTGAAGCCCGGTGATGTTGTAGATGAAGAGTATGAGCATAATCACGTATTCCGCGCAGCTGCCAATGGTACTTGGGGCGAATCGATAGAGTCGCTTCCTGCCGGCGAGACAAGAAGCTATACTTGCAACGCCACCATCAGCGAGAAGTGGGTGCCCGAAAATTGTGCCGTTGTGGTGTTTGTGTATGAAAACGAAAGCAAACGCGTATTGCAATGCAACCAAGCAACTGTTGTTGCCGAATAATGGATTGAATAAAAATATTAAAGAAAGGATATAGTATGAAGAAAATTTTACTTATGGCTGTTGCTGCTGTTGCGGCAATGAGTGTACAAGCACAATCGGTTCAATTTATTTATCATGGCGAAGTGCTTAAAGATGGTGCTGTCGTAGAGGTGGATGAGTATGATTCCTCAATGGGCGAAATGCCTTGGCACGTTGAGTTTAAGAATAACACCGGTGCCGATGTAGAGGTAGTTATGTCGTATGACAGCTATGACAATAAATATGCCGAATTGCCGGGTATGGGCTTTGGTGATGGTATGTCTTTGTGTACTACATCTTGCGTTGCAGGAACGAATGTTGTAGCACCTTCTTTTATTGTTACTGCCGATGGTGAAACTTTGAACCCTGATAATGGTATGCATATAGATATCCATGCAGCTTTTATGATTATGTCTGCTCCTATGATGGGTTATACCGATGCATATGTAAAGGCCGATTTCTTATTGACTAATGCTGCCAATGAAGATGATTATACATATGCAACTGTTATCTTCGACTACTCTAAAGTTGCTTCGGTAGAGAATGCCGGTGTAAACAACAAAGTAAATGTGTTCCAACGTGGTGCTAACCTCGTATGCAACTATGCTTTTGACGCTGTGGCTGCTCGCAGCCTCGTTCTTACCAACATCGTTGGTGCTCGTGTTGCTTCTGTTGCTCTCGATGGTAACAATGGTGAGGTTGCTCTTGACCGTCTTCCCAAAGGTGTGTATGTATATACCTTGGTAGAGAATGGCCGCAATGTTAAGTCGCAAAAAATTATAGTACGTTAATAAACGCGCTTTTATGAAGAAAATATTTTTATCAACTGCATTGTTTTTGGGCGCATTTGGTGCATCATTTGCACTCGATGCTCCTCAGTTGTGGGATTTTGCTAATGGCGGAGAGGGTTTTACTTGTTACGACCAAGACCAAGCTGAGCCTTCGGTAACAGCTCAAAAGTATGGTTTTGCTGCCGATGGTGATTCATGGCTTTTCGGTACGCTCGAAAAGGAGTATGTCGCAATCAGTAACTCGGCCCACAAGAAAGTATCGGCAACTGCCGAGGACTGGCTTATTACTCCTGCCGTTACATTGGGAGAGGGT
>JAFZDG010000265.1 GCA_017561285.1 Bacteroidaceae bacterium | reverse complement strand
CTACTCGCCAATGCTACACAGAGGCAAGAGCATTGCTCGATACCGGTCGTAAGGTACTATTTTCGGGCACGCCATGCCAGATTGCCGGCCTTAAACATTTCTTGCGCGCTGAGTACGACAATCTTCTCACCATAGAGGTCGTATGTCATGGTACGCCAAGCCCGATGGTATGGCGCGACTTTCTCGTGAGCAAACGCAAGGAAATAGAACGTATAAACAACGGCAAAGAACCCGCCATAACCCACATATCATTCAGAGATAAAAGTACCGGTTGGGAAAATTATCACTTCAGCATAGATTACAAATCGGGCTTACACGATGCACAAACATACACCCTCAGCGAGCCGCACCAACGCAACACTTTTATGCGAGGCTTTTTGCATAATTACACCCTCAGGCCTTCGTGCTATCACTGCGTAGCTCGTAAGCGACAAAGTCGTGCCGATATAACCCTTGCCGACTATTGGGGAGTGCAACAATATCATACCGATATTTATAACGACAAAGGTGTGAGTCTTGCAATCATCAATACGGTTCAAGGTAAACACTTCTTCGACCGCATTCAAAACAACATACTCTACACACCATCATCATACGGCAACGCATTGGCTCACAATATGTGTATAGAAAAGAGTGTAGAAGAGCCTCCATTGCGCCAAGCGTTTTGGGAAGACTACCAACGAAAAGGCATAGCTGCCATAAATGATTACTGTAAGCACAAGAAGAATTTGCTCAAACGCATCATTCATTACTTCAAAAACAAATAAGCACACAACCGCACAACACACATATGAATATAGGCATTCTCACATTTCATTGGGCCACCAACTATGGCGCTGTATTGCAAAGCTATGCACTGCAGTGCTGTCTCTCCTCTATGGGACACGATGTAGAAATAATAAACTACAAGCCCAAGAACTACGACCTGTCATTACTCAACATTGTCCATAACAAACGATATTTACACCCCGTCAGCTACATAAAAGAGTGTCGCAAAGAACAAGTCATATCGCAATTCCGCACCTCTCACCTACATACAACACCACGATGCTTTACCACATCCGAAATTGCTAAGATTGCCGGCAAATACGATATGATAATATCGGGTAGCGACCAGGTTATGAACCCCTATTTTCTCATCTATGGTGAGTGTAAGCGTTCATCATCGGCCTATTTTCTGGGATTTCCATACAAAGGTCGGCGAATGGCTTATGCCGTAAGTTTTGGCTGTACAGAGTACCCCCAAGAGGCACTCGCAATGGCTCAACGGTATATTGAAGCCTTCGGTGCAATTGGCGTACGCGAAAAATCGGGTGTAGATATTGTAGCACAAATGGGACGCAACGATGCCATCGTTGTACCCGATCCGACAGCACTCGCCGAGAAAGAATTTTACAAAGGAATAGCCGGGCGATCAACCAAGCAACATACCGCACCTTATGGTTATTTGTTTTTTATTCGCAACATCCAAGATTGCACCGCCTCATTGCGCAAGATACTGCAAGGCAATATACATATAAATAATAACGATGGCGACTACAGTGTAGAGGGATGGTTAAGCAATATAGCTCATTCGGAGTATGTTGTAACCGACTCATTCCACGCCACGATGATGGCTCTTAAGTTCAATATTCCGTTTGCGGTTGTTACCCATATCAAAGGCAATATAGAAATGAACGACCGTTTCTATAGCCTGCTCGGTATG
>JAFZDG010000264.1 GCA_017561285.1 Bacteroidaceae bacterium | reverse complement strand
TAGTATGTTCATATCTATGTAGTATTATTTGTTATCGTTGTTGTTTTTGCGTGTGCGTGTACGGCTGCCGGCAGTGGTCTTTTTGGGTGTGCGGCCATCTGCGTTGCTCTTTACAGGCGGTAGAGTAGGGCGCTCACGTTTTTCGTAGCGACCTTTTTCGCTGCGAGAGGTAGGTTTGCCCTCCTCTTTGCGGGCAAACGGCTTACGCTCCTTGTTACCCATAGGCTTTCTGTCGTTCTTTTCAAACGGCTTACGCTCCTTGTCGGCCAGCGGTTTTCTATGGCTGCGACCGTAGGGCTTACCATCCTCCTTGCGGGGTTTATCTTTGCTGCGTACGGGGCGAGGTTTGGGCGGTTCGGTAGCCGTAGCACGCTTGTGCGCTGCATATGTACCTTCAAAGATTTCGTATTTGCGAAATTCGCACTCCAATGCGCCGTTGAGCGTAGGAATCTTGGCCGATGGTTTGAGGCCTATCTTATCGAAGTGCTCTTGTCGGTAGCCCAATATCCACGCTGTGTAGCCTTTGAACACGTGTTTGAGGCGGTTGCCTATAGCCTCATACAGAGCCTCCATATCTTCGGCTGCAATGCGTTCGCCGTAGGGAGGGTTGGTCACTATGATACCGCCTTGAGCGGGTGCTGTTTCGTAGTTCTGAATGGGTTGTGTAGTCAGCTCTATGTAGCGACCTACACCGGCATTTTTTATATTACGCTCGGCTATGGCGGTGGCTTTTACCGAAATGTCCGAACCGTAAATTTTGTGTTCAAACTCACGTTCGTTGCTATCATCGTTATATAGCTCCTCGAGCAGATCCGAGTCAAAATCGCTCCATTTTTCGAAGGCAAAGTGCTGGCGGAATATACCCGGATAGGTATTGGTAGCTATGAGAGCCGCTTCAATAAGGAATGTGCCCGATCCGCACATAGGATCTATAAAGTTACTCTCGCCGCGCCATCCGGTGAGCATAATAAGTCCGGCAGCCAGCACCTCATTGATAGGAGCTTCGGTCTGTGCATCGCGGTAACCACGTTTGTGCAACGACTCGCCCGAGCTATCGAGCGACAACGTACACGATGTATTGTTTATATGCAGGTTGAACTGTATATCGGCATTCGTAAGGCGCACCGATGGGCGTTTGCCGTAACGTTCGTTGAAGTAGTCGGCAATGGCATCCTTCATACGGTAGGTTACAAACTTCGAGTGGCGAAACTCATCCGAAAACACCACAGAGTCTATCGAGAACGTGGTTGTAACATCCATCAAATCCTCCCAATTATATTGGAGCAGTGTGTTATATACCTCATCCGGATTACTTGCCTCAAAGTGCAGAATGGGTTTGAGTATGCGCAAAGCAGTGCGGCAAGCCAAGTTGGCTTTATAGAGCATCGCTTTATCGCCCATAAACGACACCATGCGGCGACCTATTGTCACATCACTACCGCCTATTGCGGTAATCTCTTCGGCCAATACACCCTCAAGTCCTTGAAAAGTCTTGGCTATGATTTCAAATCTTTCGTTTTGCACAGGAATATAATTTATCAGCTACAAAGATAATTACAAACGAGCGAGAAATATGAAGTTTACTTCAATATTTTTCACAGCGAGTGCAAATTATCTTCGAGATTATCTCAAAGATAGCGATAAGCGAGAGGAGAACAAAATAAACTTGTTTATTTTTTATCCCGAGCATAGCTATCTTCGGCCACAGCCAAAGTGCGATAAGCGAGAGGAGAACAAAATAAACTTGTTTATTTTTTATCCCGAGCGTAGCTATCTTCGGCCACAGCCAAAGTGCGATAAGCGAGAGGAGAACAAAAAAATCTTGGGTGTAAACCAGGGTGCGAAGCACCGGTTGAGGGGCTTAATGCCACGAAATATGGTAGCCCCGTACGAGATGCGTAGCAGCGAAGTGCGGGGTAATGGTTTTGTTATCAAACAAATGCGTCTGGCAGACGCGAAATCCGCACCAATCCCGTCTGCCAGACGGCCCTATACTACCACAAACAGATTCCGGGCACTTCGCCGTCGCTACGCTCGGCTCGTACCCCTCCAACAGATTTTCCGGCTGGCCGCCGCCAATGTTGTATACAGAATAAGGCGGGTCAGGCAGACCATCTTCACCATTCTTTTTCTCCGGAGCCCCCTGCATCACACGGTAAACACCCTCAACAATATCGTCAATATAGGTGAAGTCCCGGCG
>JAFZDG010000263.1 GCA_017561285.1 Bacteroidaceae bacterium | reverse complement strand
TCGTCGTCCTACTGCTTCGAAAACTTCCACATTTTCACATAAGGACAAAAGCGAAAAACACTTTCATTAATAAAATGTACACCTTAATCCGGTGAGGATTAAGATGCACAAATATAATGTTTTTTTCGCAAACAACTAATGATACTCATTTTTTTGTGGGTATTGCACCCATAAAATAGTAGCCATAAAGCAACAACATCACTCATTGCAAGCTATGACATTGGCAATTTATAGAGGTCCAACATAGGAGTTTAATAATAAAAATTTACGCTTTACACAATTTTATCTCTTTTTTGCAGTTATAATATATGGTATATAATAAGACTATGCGCTGTATATTACGACATATTATCCTTGTAGTCGTGTGTGTTGTGCCTATGTTGGTGCAAGCACAGGCCGATATTCAGCTTTCGCAATATTGGGCTGCGCCGTCGTACTACAATGCGGGTGCTACCGGTCAGGGCGATAAGATGAATATCCTTGTGGGTACACGTCAGCAATGGATAGGCATTGAGGGTGCGCCGTCGTCGTTCTGGGGCCGAGCCGATATGCCGTTGCGTTTTTTGGGTGGTCATCATGGCATTGGTGTAGCCTTCAGCAGCACGCAAGAGGGACTTTTCTCCAATATGGTATTTGGTGCGCAGTATGCCTACAAGCTCAAGATAAAGAAGGGGTTCCTGTGTTTTGGTGTGCAAGCCGGGTTGGTAGACCAGAAGTTCGATGGATCGAAGGTTGATATACCCAATAGCGACCACCATACGCCGGCCGGAGAGGACGAGGATATACCTACCACCGAGGTGTCGGGTATGGCGTTTGATGCTGCCTTTGGTGTGTACTATGTGCATCCGCTTTTCCACGTAGGACTCTCAGCCACGCACCTCACCGAGCCTACCATTCGCTACCAAGATAGCGGCTCGCAAAACGACAATGGATTTGAATTTTTTGTGCCTCGACAATTTTATTTTATGGCCGGAGGCAATATACCGTTAAGAAATCCGTTATATGAAATACAGCCCTCAATGATGGTCTCGACCGATCTGAACGTATTTACTGCCGAAGCGACGGTGCGATTGCGTTACAACAAGCTCTTCTGGGGCGGTCTGGGTTATCGATGGAACGATGCTGTTTCGGTGATGTTGGGTGCTGAATTTAAGGGATTCATCCTCGGATATTCGTATGATTTGCCTGTAACTGCTGTGCTGAAAGCAAGTAGTGGTAGCCATGAAGTATTTGTGGGATATAGCTTGAAACTCGATTTGTCAGATAAAAATAAAACCAAACATAAAAGTATTCGCATACTGTAAGTTATGAAAAGAAGTTTGATGTTCTTAATTGCCGCTGCAAGCCTGTTGGCCGCATGTGCTCCGGGTAATCAAAACTCGGGCGAGGTGACAGGTGTAGGTGGTATGTCGTGGGCCGAGCCTGCACCCTATGGTATGGTGTTGGTGAGCCGAGGTGCCTATGAAATGGGTCCTGCCGAGAAAGATAGCGTATGGGGCGTTGCCAAAGATGCTCATGGCATATCGGTCGATGCGTTCTATATGGACGAAACAGAGATTACCAACTCTAAGTATAAGCAATTTGTATTCTGGGTACGCGACTCTATCATCCGCGAGCGACTTGCCGACCCTGCATATGGTGGCAATGAGGTATTTAAGATTGAGGAGGATAAAGAGGGTAATCCTATCAAGCCCTATCTCAACTGGAACAAGGCTATACCCTGGCGCAATCCCAATGAAGACGAAGCTCGTGCCATTGAGAGTGTATATCGCATCAACCCCATTACCGGTCGCAAGGAGTTGGATGTAACTCAACTCAACTACCGCTACGAGGTGTACGATTATACCGAGGCTTCGAAACGCCGCAACCGCCTCAACCCCGAGTTGCGCAACCTCAACACCGATGTGCCTGTAGATTATGATGAGATAATCATGATATCGAAAGATACTGCTTATATCGATGAGGAGGGCAAGATACATCGCGAAACGATTACTCGTCAGCTCTCGAGCGAGTTTGACTTCTTGAATACATATATAGTAAATATCTATCCCGATACGACTGTATGGATTAACGACTTCGATAATGCCTATAACGAGCCTTATGTGCGCATGTACTTTGCCCATGCCGGTTACAACGATTATCCTGTAGTGGGTGTTTCGTGGGATCAGGCCAATGCCTTCTGTCAATGGCGCACGCAATATTTTATGGCATCGTTGGGTGGCAACCCTGTTATCGTTGAGCCTTATCGCTTGCCTACCGAGGCCGAATGGGAGTTTGCAGCTCGTATGGGCGACAGCAAGAATATGTATCCATGGGAGGGTAACGAGTCGGTCGATGATCGTGGTTGCTTCTATGCCAACTTTAAGCCCGGCGATGGCGATTATGTGCGCGATGGACACCTTATCACTGCACGCGTAGGTACATATACCCCCAATGACTTTGGTCTCTATGATATGGCCGGTAACGTGTCGGAGTGGACATCGACATCGTACAACGAGGCTTTGAGCCATATTACCAGCGATATGAATCCCGAGTACAAATACAATGCTGCAAAGGAAGATCCTTATCGTATGAAGCGTAAGATTGTTCGCGGTGGTTCGTGGAAAGATGTGTCGCACTATGTGCGTTCCGACTTGCGTATGTGGGAGTATCAGAATGAGCAACGCTCGTATATCGGCTTCCGCTGTGTACGCACACAAGTGGGTTTTGCCAAAGGTCGTGGCAAGTAACAGAATAGAGATAAATAGATCAAGGATAGAATAAGATGGGAAAATATAAAAAATATAAGAGCAAAATAGCAGAGTTCTTGTCGAGCGAAAAGGGACAACGTTTTTTCAACTTTGCATATAGTATAGGTGCTGCAATTGTAATCTTGGGTGCATTGTTCAAGATTCTTCACCTTCGCGGCGGTAACTTCTTCTTGTCGTTGGGTATGGGAACCGAGGTCGTAATGTTTATCCTTTCGGCATTCGACAATCCCGGTAAATCGTACCATTGGGAAGATGTATTCCCTGTTTTGGCTACACGCGATGAGGAAGATCGTCCTCAATTTGGCGGTGGCGGCGGCGGT
>JAFZDG010000262.1 GCA_017561285.1 Bacteroidaceae bacterium | reverse complement strand
CGTCGGAACCGGAATCCGGTATTCTATCCATTGAACTATGGGCGCAGTTGATGGTAGTGTAGTGGCACATTACCACTATTGCGTTGAGTGTTGCAAAAGTACTAATTATTTTGTAGCTTTGCAAGTGTGCAAGGCTCGGATGTGCGCAATGTTGCACCTGTGTTATGAGTCTATTGTATAAATCTAAATTATTTTAGGCTATGGATGTTCGCATAGAAGATAGTTGGAAGGCCCGTCTGCAGGATGAATTTGACAAGCCATACTTTGCGGCACTTACTCAGTTTGTGCGCAATGAGTATGCTGCAGGGACGGTGTATCCTCCCGGTCGTGAGATGTTTGCCGCATTCGATGCTTGCCCGTTTGACGATGTGCGAGTCGTTATCTTGGGGCAGGATCCGTATCATGAGCCGGGGCAAGCGCATGGATTGTGCTTTTCGGTGAACGATGGAGTGCAGTTTCCACCCTCTTTGGTCAATATTTTCAAGGAGATAGAGAGCGACTTGGGCAAGCCAATGCCATCGAGTGGCAATCTGATGCGTTGGGCCAAGCAGGGAGTATTGTTGCTCAATGCCACTCTCACTGTACGTGCGCATCAAGCCGGCTCACACCAGAACAAAGGGTGGGAGGCTTTTACCGATGCGGTTATACACCGTTTGGCTACCGAGCGCAATCATATTGTATTTATTCTGTGGGGCTCGTATGCACAGCGTAAAGGCTCTTTTATCGATCGCAATCGCCATTGTGTGCTGCAGTCGCCTCATCCATCGCCCCTATCGGCTTATCGTGGTTTCTTCGGAAACAAACATTTCAGCCGAGCCAATGCCTATTTGATAGCAAACGGATATAAACCTATAGATTGGTAAATAGATAATGGACAAGCAAATAATGAATATAGATGTAGAGGCGCGTGCCGCACGTGCGCGCGAGGCTTTTGAGCAGGGATATAACTGTTCGCAAGCAGTAGTGGTAGCGTATGCCGATGTGCTGGAGCAAGATGCCGATGCATTAGCATCACTGGTGCAACCTTTAGGCGGCGGTATGGGCCGACTTCGTGAGGTGTGTGGTGCTGTGAGTGGTATGTTTATGGTAAGCAGTGTTGCCTATAAGGGTGTTCCTGTTACCGATCGTGATACTCGTACTAAAATTTATGCCGGAGTGCAAGCTTTGGCCGAGCGTTACAGAGGTGAGTGTGGCAGTATTGTGTGTCGTGAACTTTTGGGCTTGGCTCAAAAGAGCGACTCTCCACAGCCCGAGGAGCGTACGCCCGAATACTACAAGCGCCGTCCCTGCTCGGAGTATGTGGCTCTTGCAGCTCGCTTGGTAGGTGAGTATCTCAACAATCAAGGTGCAAAATAGAAAGAACAAAAACATTTGTTTTTTACTCCCTTATATATGCGAAGAGAGGTTGTATAGTATGGCTACACAACCTCTCTTTGTGTGGTTTCGGACATATTTGTGTCGTTATTTTTTCTGAGCTATCCACTCTTGCGCGGCTGCGTGGCCTTGTTCGGCTGCTTGAGTGTACCAGTGTGTTGCTTCATCTATGTCGGCCTCACAACCGATTCCACTCTCACAAAGTATGGCTGTAATGTATTGAGCTTCGGCATCGCCATTTTGAGCCGCTTTCTTGAAACATTGAGCTGCAAGTTCTACATTCTCTTCCACACCCACTCCGTTCATATGGCAATATCCCATATTGTATAACGCATCGGTGTGACCTTGTCGGGCTGCTTTTTGGTAGTATGCAGCTTCTTCTTCGTAGTTTTGCTCTACACCATGCCCATTGTGGTAGCATCGTGCCATATAGTATTGTGCATCGGCAAATCCTTGCTCGGCACTCTTCTCAAGCCACTCTACGGCTTGGTTATACTCCCCTTTGTTGTATAACTCAATACCTATGGTGGTCTGTGCTTTGGGGTGTCCCTTTTCGGCCGCAAGGTGATATTGACGATAAGCCTCGTTGATGTCGGCTGTTACACCCCAGCCATTCTCATAGTACATACCTATTTGGTATATGGCATCGGGATCGTCTTGCTTGGCAGCCAATTGCATCCATTTAAGGCTCTCGGTATAGTCTTGTTTTACGCCTATGCCTTGTTGGTAGAAAAGAGCTATGTTGAAAATGGCTGTTACATCGCCTTGTCGAGCCGCTTTGATCCACCATCGAGCCGCTTCGGCATTATCGGCTTTTACGCCGGTACCGTTGTTATAGCATACCCCCAGATTGTATTGGGCATCGACATTACCCAATTCGGCAGCCTCTTTCCATACCTTTATAGCCGCAGCATAGTCTTTTGGGGCTCCTTTGTCCCCACTTATATATGATTCGCCCATACGCAACAGGGCTTCGGCACGTTCTTTTTGGTCCATTTTTATTCTGTTTTTTATTGTATGCAAAGGTAAAGCATATCCTATAGAATTGCAAGGTTGTGGCTCTATTTCGAAAGTAGGTTACGCAACCTTGTTACGATATTCGATGCCAAAACCAATGCGATTGCGTGTCTTATTTTCATATGGTAGAGGCGTGTTGTCGGTAGTAACAATATCGCAGGCCTCAATTGTGGTGTATAGCGATAGGCTATCGCTTGTGGCTTGCTGCATAACACGCTGTGCCATAGCCGGTAGTATACTGTGTGTGATTTGCTGCTTTATCCAGCGGGCATTACTAAAGTCTTTGTTGTGAGACAGTAGTTGTGCCGTTATGGCATTGCGTAGTCTGTTGTCGGCATCGACTGTAAGTGTGAAGCATTCTTTTTGTAGGGTATGATAGGCTATTTGCATCAGTTCCTCGCAATTATAGTCATCGAAGTGCCATTGATGAGGAAAACGCCCTTTGAGTCCGGTATTGATATTCATCATTCTCTCCATCTCGTATTTGTATCCGGCCAAAATTACCAGAATGTCGGCATGCTCATCGGCAAGTGTGGTAAGCAATGCTTCGATGGCGTGACGGCCAAAGTCTTTTCCATCATCTTCATTGCTGCACAAAGTGTAGGCATCGTCTATAAAGAGAACCTTTCCGGTAGCTTCTTGGATAAGTTCTTTCACCTTATTCTCGGTCTCGCCTATATATTGTCCCAATATCTTTGAGCGTTCTGTGACAATTACATCGCCATTCGATAGCAGACCTAACTGATGAAAAATCTTGCCCATCATTTTGGCAACAGTGGTTTTTCCCGTACCCGGATTGCCGGTAAATATCATATGATGGCATCCTGTCGAAGGGAGTGGTAGCCCCAATTGCGCTCTGTGTCGGTTGAATTGCAACTGAGTAGCCAGTGTTATTATCTCCTTTTTTATCGCATGCAAGCCTATCATATCATTCAGTTCGCCAAGACAATCTTGTATTGATGAGGTTGTCGAGAAATAAGAGAAGTCTATATCCTCGGGTTGTAGGTTCATTATCCTACTGCCCATCATTATAGCCTTGTCTTCGGGTATCGATAAGATGCGCTTATGAAGTCGTGTGGTGACACTGTTTGTAAGAAAGTGTTCGATGGTGTTGTGGTTATAGCATTGCAGATTCTCGTTTTGAGTCTCCTTCTGCACGAGCGTATTATAAATGTGCTGCGTAAGTAAAGCATCGCATTGAAGGCGCTTGCTCGATTTTATCTTCCGATAGAAAAGGTAGGCAATCTCTTTTGCAGTGGCTTTAGAACGGTGAAAGATGTAGTCGGTGTTAAACAAATCACGCAATTCGGGATAGTGTGTTAGAAACTTTTCGACTGCCTTTGGGTTGTCGTAAAGTATGATATGTTTCTCTTCGTCAATATAAGACTGAATATAGTGCAGTGCTTTATTGCGATTTTCACAAAGCGGCTCTATGTGCGTCCATACGCACACATTCTCATCACTGTATAGTTTGCGAAGGCTATCCTCTTTGCACAAACTCTCGCAGTTGAGTATTTCGGTCGATTCATTATATAGCAATTGTGACAATGCGTAGGCGCAATTGAGTGTCGGCGATTTTTCGTATGCTCCATTTTTCATAATGATAGCGTGGTGCGAACGGTTTAATTTCAGTCCGGCAATTTTATGATTCAAAAGATCTATCTTATGCAAATCGCCCAACCGCAGTGCTATTTCATTTCGCATAGTGCTCATACCGGTCACCAATTGCATCAGCGAGTGGTCATTGGGATGTATCTGTATAATATTGCGGTAGATATTATCTATATCAACACCCCGGCAAGTGTGGCATTGGGCATTATTGGTCATCGTGAAAGTAAGTGTGGCTAAGGCTTTTTGTTGGTTGTTGATAACAATTGTGTATTGTTCGTTTTCGATCCAGAAAAGTTGAGGTGTGATGGTTATGTCGCTATAATCGCCAGGTTTGTGTGCTGCAATGGCAATGTTGCTGTGAGCCACCGGTGTCAACTCCGAGTCGAAGCATTGTGCGCTCAATATAACATCGTCATCCGATGTCGAATTGTGCCACAAACGTATGTCGAGTGGTGTTGTAGAGCCTGTAATGAGGCTCTTGTTGAGGGTACAACAAGCCTTGTATATATCTATGTGAGGCGTGTCGCTCTTGGTAACGGTGAAGGGTATGACCATATAGTGGTTGCTATGGTTATATCGGCAATAGCGATGTTGCAGTCCGCTTACAATGGCTATGTATTTGCCTGCATCGGGCAATGTTTCGCAATCGTTACTACTGACAAAATAGTATTTCTCATACTCTTTCTTGAGCGAATATTGCATAATGGCCTTGTCGTTGCCTACGCGAAATATGGTCAAGGTAACATCTTTGCACGAGAGTTGGCTGATGTCACTATCTATCGAGCATTCTATTATAAGATTTTTCTCTTTATTCTCTTCAATCCATATCACGCCATCCTTTTCGTTACAGAAGTAGCCAAGAGTCTCAAAATCGAGTCTTATGCCGAAAGATTGTATTGTGGCATAAGCGTCATTGGTGCGTGGAACAATATAGTTGTGTTGGTTGTGATTGATGCGAATATAATTCTTGTCGAGTATTTTTACACGCGAACCGTTATATTCAGTCTCTCGATATATCATATTTGTCAAATTTTCTCTTTTCATAAAATGTATATTTTAAGGGTTAAAAAAAAGTAGAAGACGCTATGTAAAGAACATAGCGGGGGCTGTGCGCAGAACAAAATTCGGCGCAGGGGCTGGCAAAAAGGGTGTGAGCAGTGGAAAGAATTTTTGTTTGTAAATTCTTTGGCAACACTCGGGGTGTTTTTTGAGCAACGATGGCGCATCTCGTTGTGACCACTCAAAAAACTAAGAAGTCAAAGATCGCATCGACTACGGGGCATAGTTGTCCCACAAAGGAGGTTTCAGCCACCTTGTGTCGATTACATTTTTTGAACTTCTTGTATTTTTGTGTTGCATCTTATGAAAAGATTTTGACTTTCTGAGTACAATAAGTGTGCCAATAGGCATTTTGGCACGTATTGTGACAAAAAAGACAATAACTCGAGCAGTAAATTCTGCGGTTATTGTCTTAGTAATTTTTGTGACTCCGACAGGATTCAAACCTGTAACCTTCTGATCCGTAGTCAGATGCTCTATTCAGTTGAGCTACGGAGCCTCCTCGTAAATTTTTTGTGATCCCGACAGGATTCAAACCTGTAACCTTCTGATCCGTAGTCAGATGCTCTATTCAGTTAAGCTACGGGACCCCTTTGTTTGTGACTCCGACAGGATTCAAACCTGTAACCTTCTGATCCGTAGTCAGATGCTCTATTCAGTTGAGCTACGGAGCCAAACGCGGATGCAAAGGTAAGAATATTTTTTGAAATATGGCAGTTTTTCTGCTTTTTTTTATCAATAAAATGATAAAACGTTGATATGCAGATATTTATAAATCTATTTTTTCTTAAATAAATTTGGGCGCAAAGATTTGTATACCCAATGTCAGTCCGAAAGTCCATTGTGGGGTGGGTGCATTACAGTAGTTGCCGTATAGGCTCAGTGCTGCCCAGGGTAGGGAATAAACAATAGATGCCTCTCCAAAGAAGTGAATCTTCTCGAAAGCTGCTCCATAGTATGCCTTTTCGTTGCTATTCTTATATATGGTGTGTATGGGTGCAAAACCATAAAACTCGGTACGCAACTGTACGTTGTTGAAAACTTTCCAGATGGGTAGTATGCCTACGGCAACAAACTGGTTGGCGCGAAGAGCTGTATTGAATATGTTGAGGCTCGAGGGTGTGGGCTGGAATGCAGGAGCCTGTATCATTGTGGCTGTATAATTTTCGCAAAACTGATTGTTGTTATAGACAAACTCACCCCTTACGCCCAGCGCAAAAGGCGAATTGATAGGTAAATAGTAGTGTGCCGATGCCTGCACTTGGAAGTAGTTGTGCAGTATCTTGGCAGGGTTTTGTCCTTCGAGTACGGGCTTAAAATTTTCGCTTCCAAAGATATAGCTTGCAGTGGCCTCAAAAAGACCTCCGCTGGTGGGGTAGGTAAGATTGTCGAGCCAGTTGGTTTCTATATGTAGCGAGGTCATACCCATACTATAGGTGCTTACATCGCGTTTTTCGTTACTATATTCGGTGAGGTTGGTTTGGTAGTAATGATCGACCGAGTAGCCATATCCGGCCGAGAATTCCATTTTTGCACGGTTTGCAATAGGCATTCCCAGCGACAACTTGGCGTAGTTTTCGTTGTCCGAAATAAACGTGGGTGTATTGAATGCAAAGAATGGTTTAAGACTCTCGTTGTAGTGGTGCACTTGGCTCACAAGCATCAGTTGCAAGTACATTGGGTGGCTGCGACCAATATCCATACGGCTCGATACGACTCCGGCTTGATAGGATTGTCCCAAATACAGACCGGCATCGAAATCGAACGAGTTGAGGCGTAGGGTATGGTAGTGTGCGCCCAGATATATCGAGTTGGCGTTGTGTGACGAAACGAAACCTCCTATTCCCAACGAAATACCCTCGCGGCTTTTGGCTATGAGATGTAAATCGAAAAGTCCGCTTTCGGGGTTATAATGGGCTTGTGGGCGCAAGTCGGCCAATTTTTGTGTCGATATATTACGCAAGAAACCTTGATATACGTCTTTAAGAGTCATAGTGCTGTCGGAGGTGTAGAATTGACGTGCGATATACTCTTTTTCGCTGTTTTTTACACCCTCTATGGTAATGTTTTTGCTAAATCGCATGGTAGGGGTGCGGCTTTTAAATGCTTGTCGTTGTATATGTCGGGTTTGAGGTGATATGCGGCGTGTTATGCGTTGTTCTATAGAGTCTATCATAGCAAGTCCTTCTTCATATCCCTTTTGGTAGATGGCTTGTGCCTTGGCAAAGTCGAACATCGTGAAGTTTTGTGTCGGACATTTGATTACAATACCTTTCTCGGGAGCTATGGTATAGTCGTTTTTCTGCATGATGAAGGTAAGTAGTTGCGATATTACGTCTTGCTCCTCAAGGGGTATCTCTGTTGTGTCTCCCGAGGCCAATATGCTACCAATCATAAAGTCGGGGTGAAACTCCTCTTCCATAGGACGCACCGGGAAGTTGTCGTAAATACCTCCATCATACATCACGTTGCCATTTATTGTGATAGGTTTGAATGCAACCGGAATACTCATAGAGGCTCGTACAGCATCGCCTAAACTGCCCGATGAAAAAACCTCCTCGCTTTTGGTATTCACATTGGCGGCAATAGCACGATAAGGAACAAATAAATTGTCGAAGTTGCCCTGGCATTGAGCAGTATAGCAGTCAAATAACTCCATAAAGGCAAAGTTCATAGCTAATGGCGATATAACGCTCTCGGGTATGAGCCGATTGAGCAGGCCAGATGGATTTTGTGTCGTGTCGGGCTTTATTTGTCCTATATTGAATGTAACAATTTCGGGCGTTTTCTCGGGCAATAAGAAGTAATGAAGTTCCTCTTTGGGAATGACACCAAAAGCCCAATCGAGAAACTCTTGAGAGGTGAGTATCTCCATCATTTCGTCGGGTGTATAGCCCATTGCATACAAGGCTCCTACAATCGAACCCATAGATGTTCCTGTTATGTAGTCAATGGGTATATTGTGCTCTTCGAGAGCTTTTATCAATCCTACGTGAGCAATACCTTTTGCGCCACCACCACTTAGTACCAAGCCTACCGTTTGTGCTTGTACGGTCAATCCTACAAGTACAATGCATAGTGCTATCAACAGTCGTTTCATACCCTTTCGTATTGTTTTATTATGTTATTGGTATGCAAACCTACACAAAATAGTTAATATTACCATATAACGACAATCTCTATTTTGTTATAAAATGTTGTTATTGATATTTGTGGGTTGTAGATTGTAGTTGATGGTGCGAAAATTCTATGAAATCGTCTGTTGTATTATAAGTTTTCGTGTCTTTGAGATAAATCTCGAAGATATATTTCACTCGCTGTGAAAAATATTGAAGTAAACTTCATATTTCTCGCTCGTTTATCATTATCTTTGCGGTAGTACGCGAAGATAGACTGCACTCGCTGTGAAAAATATTCAAGCAAGCTTGATGTTTCTCGTTCGTTTGTCGCTATCTTTGTAGCACGTGTCGTGATAAAGAAAGAACGGAACGATTTTAAATACTAAATATATTTATTGCTATGGCAACAAAACCTTTTAAGTATCAACCCATGTTCCCCAATGTGAAACCCGATAATACCGAGTATTATCTCTTGACAAAGGAGCATGTATCAGTAGCCGAATGTAACGGCAAAGAAATTCTTGTTGTGGAGCCTGAGGCTCTTACAAAATTGGCCAATGCTGCAATGCGCGATGTGTCATTTATGTTGCGTCGTGAGCACAATGAAATGGTGGCCAAAGTACTTCATGATTCTGAAGCAAGCGATAACGATAAATTTGTAGCGCTCACAATGTTGCGCAATGCCGAAGTGGCTTGTAAGGGTGTGTTGCCTTTCTGCCAAGATACAGGTACTGCTATCGTTATGGGTAAGAAAGGTCAACAAGTGTGGACCGGTGGCGGCGATGAAGAGGCCTTGTCGTTGGGTGTATATAAAACTTATACCGAAGAGAATCTTCGCTACTCGCAAAATGCTCCTCTCAATATGTATGACGAGGTGAATACCGGTTGCAATCTCCCTGCACAAATAGACCTTTTTGCTGTTGATGGTATGGAGTACAATTTCTTGTTTATGGCTAAGGGTGGTGGCTCGGCCAACAAGACATATCTCTATCAAGAGACCAAGGCTCTTATCAATCCCAAGACACTCGTGCCTTTCCTCGTTGAGAAGATGAAGACATTGGGTACAGCTGCCTGTCCTCCCTATCACGTAGCTTTTGTAATTGGCGGTACAAGTGCCGAGACAAACCTCAAGACTGTCAAGTTGGCCTCGGCTAAGTACTACGACCGTTTGCCTACCGAAGGTAACGAGTGGGGCCAAGCATTCCGCGATGTAGAGTTGGAAAAAGAGGTATTGGCAGCAGCACAAGCATCGGGTTATGGTGCTCAATTTGGCGGTAAGTATTTTGCACACGATATTCGCATTATCCGTTTGCCGCGTCATGGCGCATCGTGTCCTGTAGGTATGGGCGTTTCTTGCTCGGCCGACCGCAACATCAAAGCCAAAATCAATAAAGATGGCTTGTGGATCGAAAAACTCGATGACCAACCCTTTACACTCATTCCCGAAGAGTTGCGTCAAGCCGGTGAAGGCGATGCCGTACGCATCGACCTCAATCGTCCTATGAGTGAAATTCTTGCCGAACTCACCAAGTATCCCGTAGCGACACGCCTCTCGTTGAACGGTACAATCATTGTAGGTCGTGACATTGCACACGCCAAGATCAAAGAGCGTTTGGATGCCGGTGAGCCTATGCCCGAATATTTGAAGAATCACCCCATCTATTATGCAGGTCCTGCTAAGACTCCTACCGGTATGGCATCGGGTTCGTTCGGTCCCACAACAGCCGGTCGTATGGACTCTTATGTAGATCTCTTCCAAGCCAATGGTGGCTCTATGGTGATGATTGCTAAAGGTAATCGCAGCCAACAAGTTACCGATGCTTGTCACAAGCATGGTGGTTTCTACCTCGGCAGTATTGGTGGCCCTGCTGCTCTCTTGGCGCAAAACAGCATCAAGAAAGTAGAGTGTCTTGAGTATCCCGAATTGGGTATGGAGGCTATCTGGAAAATAGAGGTGGAAGACTTCCCCGCATTTATTCTTGTTGATGACAAGGGTAACGATTTCTTCAAGCAAATCAAACCCACTTGCCCCGGTAAGTGCTAAGGTTATAGCATTATAATAAATAGGGCGCTTGGCTTCACTTCAGAGCCGAGCGCTTTTTTGTATGCCTAAAATGGATTTATGAGCATAATATTGTGGTGCAAAAATGGTATTTTTACGTTATATAACGATAAATAGGTGTAAACTTTGCGTAAGAATGTGTACATTTGCACTATAATGTATATTGCCTTATTGTGTAATAGCGTGAGGTATATGCAATAAATAACCCTCAAAATAAATAAAAGTGAATACAGAAAGAGTTCAATTAGAAGCGTTGAGTATATCGCAAAGTGAGGTTCATCCTCAATTATATGTGTTGTTGCTTGCTGAGGTAGGCGGCAATCGTCGTGTTCCTGTAGTAGTGTCATCAAAAGATGCAATGGAAATAGCATTGCGAATGGATAATGTGGTTGTGCCTCGTCCTATGACTCACGATTTGATGCTCAATATTGCAACCAGTTTCGATGTGCGTGTTGAGGAAGTTGTTATCAATCATTTTGAGTGTGGTATTTTTTTCTCAACCATCAAACTCAATAACGGGACATACGTAAAGGAGGTCGAATCTCGAACTTCCGATGCTGTTTCTTTGGCGTTGCGAGCCAATGCTCCCATTTACATATCAGCCCACTTGCTCGAAAAGGTGGCAATAGACCAGTCTCTTATAGGAAATGTGTGTGCCGAGGATTGTAAAAAGGAGGATTCTCCTGTTGTTGAGTTGGAGCATATGAATGACCATCAACTCGATATATGCTTGGCCAAAGCTCTTGCCAGCGAAAACTATGAAGAGGCTGCCGTAATACAACAATTATTGACTAAACGTAAAGAACAAAAATAAAAAGATTTACTGTTATGAATAACATTAAGTTTCGCCTTATTGTAATGAATTTCTTGCAATATGGCGTATGGGGTGCATGGCTCATATCGTTGGGTGCCTATCTTGGTGGTGTTTTGCAGTTTAGTGGATTGCAAATAGGTAGTTTCTTTGCCACTATGGGTATTGCTTCGTTGTTTATGCCCGCATTGATGGGCGTTGTGGCCGACCGTTGGGTTCCGGCGCAACGATTGTTGGGTATATTGCATCTGTTGAGTGCAGCTTGTATGGCTTATGCAGCTACGCAAACCGAGTATTCATCGTTATATGCTGCCGTATTGTTGGGAGTGATATTCTATATGCCCACTATCTCTATGTCGAATACAGTGGCCTACAATGCCTTGTCTCAAAATGGTCTTGATACGGTAAAAGATTTTCCTCCTATCAGAGTATGGGGTACGGTTGGTTTCATATGCTCAATGATTGCTGTAGATTTGTTGGGCTTTGCACAGAGTGCCAACCAACTCTATTTTTCGGCTGCTATAGGCGTGTTGTTGGGTATATATTCATTCACGCTACCCCCTTGCGCTGTAAGTAAGAAAGCTCCCGAAGGTAATTGGGTAGATGCCTTGGGCTTGCGAGCATTTGCACTGTTCAAAGAGAAGCGTATGGCTATATTCTTTATCTTTTCGATGTTTTTGGGCGTTTCGTTACAGATTACCAATGCTTTTGCCAATGGTTATCTTACCAACTACTTTGGTGGTATTGATAAATATGCCGGAACATTTGGTGTAGAACACGCCAATATTCTCATATCGCTTTCGCAACTCAGTGAAACCTTGTGTATATTGCTTATACCTTTCTTCTTGAAACGTTATGGTATTAAGAATGTAATGCTCATCAGTATGTTTGCATGGGTATTGCGTTTTGCGCTCTTGGGCTTGGGTAATCCCGGTACAGGAGTGTGGATGCTTATCCTCTCAATGATTGTATATGGTGTTGCATTCGACTTTTTCAATATATCGGGTTCGCTCTATGTCGAGAAGGAGACTACACCGGCCATTCGTGCCAGTGCGCAAGGCGTATTTATGATGATGACCAACGGTCTGGGAGCTACTTTGGGTTCGTATGCCGCCGGTAAGGTTGTAGATATGTATGGCTGGCCCGATTCGTGGTTTATCTTTGCGGCCTATGCCCTGGTAGTAGCCATATTATTTGCGTTGGTGTTCCGTTACAAACACAATGCCGAAGAGGTAAAAGCCTGATTGTGTTATGCATCTCTTTTATACACCCGATATAGCCGAAACACTCACTTTGCCGGAGGTGGAGAGTGGACATTGTGTGCGCGTGTTGCGACTGAGCGAAGGCGATGAAATAGGATTGATAGATGGTAAGGGTACTTTCTATCGTGCCCAAATTACGCTTGCTCACAACAAACGTTGCGGTGTGCGCATCGTTGAAGAACTGAAGCAGCCTTCGCATTGGAGTGGCGAGATAGAGATTGCGATTGCTCCCACCAAGAATCTCGATCGTATTGAGTGGTTTGCCGAGAAAACTACCGAGATGGGTATAGATGCCATCGTGCCATTGTTGTGTCGTTTTTCGGAGCGCAAAGAACTCAAAACAGAGCGAATAGAGAAGATTCTTGTATCGGCTATGAAGCAAAGCCTCAAGGCTGTTTTGCCCCGATTGGAAGAGATGACACCCTTTGATCGTTATGTGTGTGAGGAGTTTGATGGACAGAAATTTATTGCACACTGTCATGCCGATAGCGAGCGCATACTCCTCTCGCAAAGTTACAAGCCCGGCTCGCGCGTGCGTATTCTGATAGGCCCCGAGGGCGATTTCAGTCCGGAGGAGGTAGAGTTGGCCATCGCTCATGGTTATCGTCCCATATCGTTGGGTGCATCGCGATTGCGTACCGAGACTGCCGGTGTCGTGGCTTGCCATACGATACATACCATCAACGAGATTGCATCGCTCGAATAGTAATTGATAATGAACAATATATTAAACATGAAAATCGTACTACGACTCTTCTTCCCCTTGTTATGTATGCTGCCCATAGTGGCAACTGCACAAACCAATAGCTATATGAACAATCCAATGGTGCGTGTCACGATGGAAACATATGCGGCTATGTTGAGAGAAAATCCACAGGATTATACTATCTATTATAGTCGTGGAAAAGATTATTATCAGTATGGCGACTATGAAAAGGCATTGACCGACTTGGATGCAGCTATCAGATATTTCCCTCGTCAAGAGGCATCTGACCTGTCACAAGCCTATACGATTAGAGGACTCATATATCAAATGAAGGGTGATAATTCATTGGCTTTGTCCGATTTTAACGAAGCTCTTGTATTGGAACCTACATCTCGATTCTCGCTCATCAGTCGTGCCGATCTTCTGCGTGATATGGGCGATTATAAACACGCCAAAGAGGATTATCAGCAACTGCTC
Source organism: Bacteroidaceae bacterium (assembly GCA_017561285.1). Classification (GTDB taxonomy): domain Bacteria; phylum Bacteroidota; class Bacteroidia; order Bacteroidales; family Barnesiellaceae_A; genus Barnesiella_A. Next base: position 646 of record JAFZDG010000262.1, on the reverse strand, counting down.
CGCCGCGATGCCCGTTGTCAAGAAGCCTACTTGGGTTTGGCTATCATAGCATATAAAGAGAATAATATGGGCCTATGCCACGATAATATGACCAAAGCCGAGCAATCCAATCCGACCAATGTCGATTTCTATATGACTCGTGGTGCTATTTATGAGGAGATGGGAGAGTGGCGTAAGGCTGCCGATGACTATGTGTCGGCTATGGTATATGGTGATAATAGAGGCTCTGTGGCGGCTCTCAACAAATTGTCGGCAGTGGCTTATGAGCCCGTTGTGGCTGCATTGACTGTAGCCATAGAGCGAGTAGACGAAAAGGGCTTCTATTACTATATTCGTGGTGCGATACATATGAATAATAAGCATTATTCGGCTTCTATTCAAGATTGGAACACTATTGTAGAGCAAAAATATTTACACTTTCACTCGGTATATTACAATCGTGGATTCTGTTATATGCGATTGGGACAGTTTGAATATGCTATTGACGATATGAGTACTGCCATACGAATGAAGGGCGATCAAATGCCCTATTATCTCGTTCGTAGTAAGGTGTATCGTATTTTAGGTCAGTTCGATAAAGCTGCCGAGGATATCGCTATAGCAGCCACATTTGACGTGGCCAACCCCGAAATGTTGCAACAGCGTG
>JAFZDG010000261.1 GCA_017561285.1 Bacteroidaceae bacterium | reverse complement strand
TTTTGAAAGTCTGGTTGCCTGGATACGTACACCGTTACATATAATGGTGTTAAATTCAAAAATTAATGGGCTTACACCACTCTTATAACCAGTCTTAGCACCTACTTGTTTCCACTCTTTTTGCAAGGCTACGAGCGCATCGGTGGTAGTTTTCCAGTCGGTGCTGTCTTTGAGAGCCTCAGCTTTCTCACAGAGGGCGCGTTTGCGCTCCAAGTTGGTATTGAGATTCTCTTTGGCTTTTTTGAAATATTCGGCTTTGGTAGCAAAGAATGTATCGCAACTTTGGCGGAAACGCTCAAACAAAACGGTGTTGTTTTTGCGCGAAGCAAAACCGATTGTTTTCCAACGCTCTTGCATACCCAATATGGTTTGAGTCTTCTCTTCCCACAGGTTGTAGTTGTCTACCTCGTTCAGTGTGGCAATGATTTGTTCAATCTCTTCACACAAAGCAATCTTGGCAGCTTCGTTTTGAGTTTCGGTCTCTTTGCGGCTCTCAAAGAATGCTTGGTGACGCTTGTTGATGATGGTAGAAGCATCTTTGAAACGGTTCCAAATCTCATCGCGTAACTCTTTGGCAACGGGGCCTATTTCGCGCCAATCGTTGTGGAGAGCTTGCAATTGGCGGAATGCCGCTACCACATCGTCGGCTTCGGTGAGTTGCTCGGCAGCCTTGCAAATGGCCTCTTTTTGCTCCAAGTTTTTCTTGAAGTCGTAGTCGCGCAATTCTTTGTTGATTTTGAGCAAGTCATAGAATTGCTCGGTATAGTTTTGGTATGTTTTCCACAACTCGGTTACGGCTTGAGCCGGAATGTCGGTTATAGACTTAAATTCTTGTTGTATTTGTTGAACGCGTTGGTATTGCTTACCCACCTCGTCGGGTGTGTCGATAATGGCTTTCAACTCATCGAGTAGGGCATTCTTGCGAGCAAGATTCTCCTCACGTTGTTTTTCCAATTCTTTGAGGTATTGAGCTTTACGCTCTTTGAATGCGGCCAAGAGCTCTTTGAGAGGCTCCTCCAATTCGTCGTGTTGGGGTGTAAACTCAGCCTCGGGGTTGCCGGCTTCGATATGAGCTTTGTAAGCAACCTCAACTTCGGCACGTTTCACCTTGTAGTAGTTCTGCTTGAGTGCTTCTATTTCGTCTTTTACCTCATCGATGGGTGCATCTACGATTTGTCGCACACGCTCCAAAATTTCAGCTCTACTCAATTGAGATGTTTCGGTTACTGTTGATTCAATAACGATAGTTTGCTCCTGTTCTTGGGGGCAAGCAGTGCCACTTTGTGCGGCGGGGTCTAAATGGGTGTTTTCCATCACTGTTCGATTTAAAAATGTATAAATGGGCTTATAAGCCGTACAAAGTAATAAAATTATTTTGTCAATTCATAAAAAATCGGCAGTAATTTTACTCTTTGCAATATTTATGTTGTTAATTGTGTATGTTTTGTCTCTGCGTCTCTTATTGTGTTATACCCGAAAAAAGTGTGCAATTACTTCGATACGGCGTGGTAATATAGGGTAGAGCAGTTGTCTTCTTGTAATACTTCTCGGGCAGCGTTTTGTATGTCTTGCGGGGTGAGAGCCTTGTATTTGTCGACTTCGGTGTTGATGTCTTCGGCACGCCCTATGAGTTCGTGATAAGCCAGGTTGGCAGCTTTGTCGGTGTAGTTGAGGTTCGATACAAGGTGTTCGGCCTCGAAACGGTTGATTACTTTGTTTATCTCTCGTTCGGTAACGCCTTCTTGCTGCAGTTTGGCTATCTCTCTGTTGATGGCAGCTTCGCCCTCTTCGATGCTTACACCTTTGTTGAGCTTGCCATTGATGATGAGCAGACCGCACTCTATTTCGCCACTTATCGATGCATCGATGCTGTTGAATAGTTGCTGTTCCTGCACCAATTCTTTGTAGAGACGCGAAGATGCACCGGTACCCAATACATCGGACAAAAGGTCGCATGCGTGGTATTGAGCATTGCGGCGATCGCACATATGATATACTTTGACAATGGCATCGAGTGGTACATCACGCTCTACGCTCAAGCGCCGAGGAGCTGTTTGTTTAGGCTCGGCGGGTAGGTTGCGTGGTGCAATCTCTCGGCGATGGATGGGAGCAAACCACTTTTCGCACAATCGCAATGTCTCTTCCCAAGAGATGCTTCCGGCAACACATAGTATGGCGTTGTTGGGTGCATAGTGTGCATAGAAAAACTCTTTAACCTCATCGAGTGTAGCGGCCTCAATCTCTTCGATGCTTCGACCGATGACCGGCCATCGATAGGGGTGTGTGGTATAGGCCAGCGGTCGTATGAGTTGGTATATATCGCCATAGGGCTGGTTGAGATTGCGTTGCTTAAACTCTTCAATGACCACGTGTCGTTGCACCTCGAGACTTTGTGGTGTAAATGCCAGTTGCAACATACGGTCGGACTCGAGCCAAAAGGCTGTCTCGATGTTGTGTGTAGGGGTTATGGTGTAGTAGTTGGTAACATCGTTGCTTGTCCAAGCATTGTTTTCTCCACAGGTGAGTTGCAAGGGAGAGTCAAAGTCGGGTATGTTGACCGAACCGCCAAACATAAGATGCTCGAAAAGGTGAGCAAATCCGGTGCGATGAGACCAATCGTCTTTAGAGCCTACATCGTATAGCACATTTAAAGCAGTCATGCGAGTATTGCAATCGTAGTGATGCAAAACTCGCAGACCGTTGGGTAGGGTATGTCTTGTTACATTTATCATTTTTCGATAATCTTCATCGATATTACTTTAACATCCTCAATGGGGCGGTCGGCAGCTCCGGTCTTAACCTTCTCTATTTTTTCTACTACGTCCATACCTTCCAATACCTCACCAAATACGGTATATTCGCCATCGAGGTGGGGTGCGCCACCAATAGTAGAGTAGGCTTCGATTTGCTCGGGTGTAAACGCTATCGGAGCGTCATTTTTGGCCTTCATTTCGGCCTCGGCAATGAGTTGTTCTTGCAAAGCCATTAAGCCGGCTTGGTCGCGATTGCGGCGCATTGTCATAATTTCATTGCGGCGCTCGGCAGCCAATTGGTTGAAGATGTTGTTGACGCGTTGCATTTGCATTTGCTTTTCAAGCTCCTTGATGCGACCTTGAGGAAAAACAGTACCGGTGACAATGTAGAATTGAGAGCCTGAAGAGGCCTTTTCGGGGTTGGTTTGGTCGCCTTGACGGGCGGCAGCCAAAGCGCCTTTTTTGTGGAAGTACTTGGGATAGACAAACTCGGCCGGAATTTTGTAGCCGGGATCGCCCATACCCAATTGTTGTCCGGGCTTGGCATTACGCGAGTCACCATCGCCACCTTGTATCATAAACTCGTTGATGACACGATGGAAGAGTGTACCGTTGTAATATCCTTCGTTAACCAATTTCACAAAATTGTCGCGGTGGGCAGGAGTCTCGTCATACAATTTTACAACGATGTTACCCATTGTTGTCTCTATCTTGACATTTACATTCGATAACTGCTTGTTGGCAGTGTTTTTTTTCATTTCACAGCTCATAGTGAACAGACTGATAGTTAAAATGATTAGTAAATATTTGTTTATTTTCATTTTTATATGTGTTTAAAAGTTTTTAAGTTCGTTATAGAGTCGTTGTATGGGTAATCCCATTACGTTGAAGTAGCTGCCTTTCAGTTCGGTCACCCCTATATAGCCAATCCACTCTTGTATGCCATATGCACCGGCTTTGTCGTAGGGACGGTAGTGGGTTACATAGTAGTCTATTTCCTCATCGGAGAGTGTGGCAAATGTTACGTAAGACTCTACGGCAAAAACCTTTTGCTTGTGGCAAGTGGTAATGGCAACACCTGTAATGACGGTGTGGGTTTGTCCCGAAAGTTCGCGTAGCATTTGTTTGGCATGCTCCTCATTGGTGGGCTTGCCATACACCTTGCCGTTGAGCCATACGATGGTGTCGGCAGTGATGAGCAACGTGTCGCTTTTCATCATCCGGCTATAGGCTTGAGCCTTTTGTCGGGCAATGTATGACGGAATTTCACTGCCTTGAAGAGTCTCGGGGTACGACTCGTCTATCTTGGGTAGGGTTGCCACGTTGTATTGAATGCCCAGCCCGGCGAGCAACTCTCTGCGGCGCGGTGAGTTGCTGGCAAGTTGTATGCTGTATTGTGATAAGTTGTTCAACATAGTGTTTTCTATTCATTACCAATCGAACGAATGTTGACTGTTGAGCCAATGTCCTTGCGCTCTTAGTGTTTGCTCAATAAGGTCTCTTACGCAACCTTCGCCACCCTTGTAGGGCGAAATGTAGCGGGCTATACGCTGTATGTCGGTGGCTGCATCGCGTGGACAACAAGCCATTCCTACGGCTTGCATTACTTCATAGTCGGGTATATCATCGCCCATATATGCAACCGATTCGGGCGATAATTCGTTGGCTTTGAGCCATTCGTTATAGGTTGTGATTTTATTGTTCGACTCGGTGTATATATCTTTTACACCCAGCATCTTGTATCGTGTCTTAATGAGTTCCGATTTGGCACCGGTAATGATGGCTATTTTATAGCCCAATTTGATG
>JAFZDG010000260.1 GCA_017561285.1 Bacteroidaceae bacterium | reverse complement strand
GTAACCATGTATATAGTAGGTGCATGAGGGATTGAAGATAGCCGAGTGTGTACCTATTTCGGGCGTGAGGTTTACGATACCTTTCTTCTTGTTGAAGCTATAGATGGCGCGGTTTATAGCACCGGCAGTAGCTTGGCAGTAGAAGGTTGCTTTGTCGGCGCTATAGCCAAGATATGCCGTTACATCTTGTTGCTCGGGCGAGATAGCACCTTTTAAAATACCATTGTTGCTGAATTGGTACAGACGCAACCAGCCATCACGATCGCTGGCAAAAACAAAGAATTCGGGGTAGAAGTGCAACATATCGAGTACACTTGTATCTATCCAAGTCTTTTCCTCATCCTCAAGTAATACTCGGCTCACACCCGAGCGGGCATTGAGTTTGTGGAGTACCAAGTGATTTTGGTGACGATTGAGGGTGATGACAGCCAATTGGTCGGGCTCGGGCATAGCAAAAATGCGAGGAATATAACCATCGGCATCCATAGGAACATTGTGTGCTTTAAGCGCACGAGTCTCTACGGTGTAGGTCATAACTTGCACACCCGAGTTCACTTCGCCGGCAACAGGATATTTATATCGCATCTCACCTGTATAGGTGTCATACTCAGGATAGTCGGGGCTGTATGAACCGTAGAGTGTAAAAGCAAACTCTTTGACATTCGTCTCGTTGAAACGTATAAAAGACAACAACTCGCTGTCGCTGCTCCATTGCATAGCCGAAGAGAAACCAAACTCCTCTTCATACACCCAGTCGGGTACACCGTTTATCACACGATTTATCTCGCCATCGGTTGTTACGGCAATCTCGGTGTTGTAATCGAGTTTTTTGATAAAGATATTATTGTCGCGAACGAATGCCACCATACGACCATTGGGCGAATATACGGCAGCTTGTTGCTTGCCATTCTCCGAGAGGGGCTTGAGCAAATTGCGCTTTATCTCAAAAGTATAGTAATCGGCTTTGAATGAGTGGCGATATATAGGCTCGCTGTTGGTGTAAATGAGCAAGCGGGTTTCATCGTCACTGATAGCATAGCCTTCAAACGATTTGATATTACATTCGCGAGCAGTGGCCACATCAAAAAGCGTTGCAACAACTTTGCCCGATGCATATTCCCACTGTTCTATCTTTGTAAAGTCATCATTGGCTGCAATATAGTGCTTGCCATCTTTCAGCGGTGTTATTTCATCGGTTCCTTTGCCGCGATATATGTTGTTGGTGATATCGCGCAAGTCGAGTTCGGCAGCAACACCTATAGTTGTTGTCATAAGGGCCAATAACAAGCCCCAAAGTATTTTTTTCATATCAAATAAATGGGTTTTCGATCTTGTTTGTGTCGTAAAATACTGATTCTTGATTCTGTTACTTTGGTCGTTTCTTTAGCAACCTTTGTGAGTCATGATGTCGAGTACAAGTGTATCTGTCTCGTTCATACCTTGAGCACCAATGCGGGTGAGGTTGCGAATGCACTTATCTACATCTTCGTCAATGATACCTTCAAGAGCTGTTACGTAGCGACCTTCCATAGCAAGCATTGCTGCCATCATACAGTTGGCCACGCTACCGGTTATCTTTAGTGCGCAACTGGGCTTAGCACCGTCGCATATCATACCGGTAAGGTTGGCAATCATATTTTTTACGGCGTATGTTACTTGGGTATAATCGCCTCCCATCAGGTAGGTAATACCGCAACTTGCACCGGTTGTGGCAACAACGCAACCACACAAAGCCGACAAACGTCCCAATGTTTGTTTGATGTAAATAGTGGTTAGATGGCTCAACATCAATGCTCTTGTGAGTTGTTCTTCGCTATTGCGATTGTCTTCGGCAAAAATAACAACGGGCATTGTAGCGGCAATACCTTGATTTCCACTACCCGAGTTGCTCATAACCGGAACCATTGCGCCGGCCATACGGGCATCGCATGCGGCCGATGTGTATGACAATACATGTGTAAAGGTGTTTTTACCCATAATGGCAAGTTCGAGAGGTCCTTGCATTGTTTTGCCCAAGCAGTGACCATAATTGCCTTTGAAAGAAAATTCGGCTGCAGCTTTGTTTAATCGTGCCGCTTCGCGAATAAACTCAATCTCTTCGAGGGGTGCTGTGGTAGCAAAATCCCATACGCGTTGCATGGTAAGTTCTACTTGCTCTTCGTCGTTGGCTTGGGCTGTAGTAGTCGATTGGTTTATACGCACATCGTTGTCGTATGCCAGATATACCACGTTGGTATGGCTGCCGGCAATGGTGGCGGTTGCACTGTGACCATTGGCATGGCAAGTTACCTCGATATATAGTTTTTCACTAATGTTCTCTTTGAGCTTGATATCAATACAGTTTTTGTCTATCATCTCTTTGCCTCGGGCTACTTCGTCGGGATTGCAGTCTTTAAGCACTTCGAGTTGATACTCGGTTTTACCTCTCAATGCACCCAATGCAATGGCTAGGGGAAGGCCTATCATCCCGGTGCCAGGTATGCCTACGCCCAGGGCGTTTGTAAGAACGTTGGCACTGAGGTGTACATCTATCTTTTCGGGTTGGCATCCCAAAGTTTCGGTTGCATAGGCAACACACAATGCTACTGCTATAGGTTCGGTACATCCGATGGCCGGAACAACTTCTCGTTTTACGAGATTGATGATTTGAATTCTGTCTGTGGCGTTCATAATAATGAATATTTGGTGCAAAATTACAAATTTTATTATTAATAATGTAATATTACACCCAATAAAATGCCGCTCTGTGTCTATATTGCACGAATCATATGTTGATGAATAGGTGTATGACAACAAATCTCTATCCAGGAAGATAGAGATATGTAGATTGTATGAGCTTGTAAATGAATGTCCTAATCTAAATCGACAACTGTGATGCCGGCTCCACCCAATTGAATGTGCTCATCGGCAAAGTGTCGCACTCCTTGCACACTTTTGAGGTATTGACGTATAGATGAACGTAGCGCTCCCGTACCGGTACCATGCAGGATGCGTACACGACCGCAACTCACTTGTATGGCATCGTCAATAAAGTAAGTAATAGCTTGCAATGCTTCATCAACTCGCATACCCCGCACATCTATTTCGTTGGTAAAGGTGAGTTGTTTTTCGCGCATATCATCGGTTGTTGATGCGCTGATAAATGTAGCCTTGCGGTTGCTTTCGCGTTTGAGCTGGTTGCGACCAACCTTTTCGAGCCGGTTGCGTTTAATTTTCGATTGTACCATTCCAAAAGCTACAGTAGCCTCTCGCTCGGTAAGAGCTATCACTTCGCCTACTGCGTTTTGTCCTTTTATGCGCACAGCATCGCCCACAACAATGGTGAGTTCGGGTTGTTTCTGTGGGGTAGATTGTTCTTGTTGTTTTTGTTGTTTGCGTTGTTGTCGCTCCTTGAGTTTGCGTATTTCTCGTTGTATTTTATCCTCTTCGGTAGCAGTATTTTCTTCTGCGATAATCTGACTTTTCCACTCATCGAGTCGGCGACGGGCCTCTTTGGTTCGCTCTTTATCGGCTTGAGCCTCACGTATTTCCTTGATGGTGCTCTCGATACGGGTGTTGGTGTCGGAGAGTAGTGCGCGAGCCTCTTCCTTGGCTTTGGCAAGCCACTCTTTGCGTTCGCGCTCGAGGCGGTTGAGGTTTTCGCTGTATTTGGTGGTAAGTTCTTCGAGTTGTTTCTCTTTTTGGCGTATGTTCTGACGCTTGTTTTCCCAATATCGCTTGTCGCGTACTATGTCTTGCAGGTATTTATCCATCGAGATATAGTCACTACCCACTTTTTCCGAAGCATCGGCAATTATCTCTTCGGGTAATCCTATTTTGCGAGCAATCTCTATTGCAAAAGAGCTGCCCGGATTGCCAATTGATAGTGTAAATAAGGGTTGCATATGGTGACGGTCGTAGAGCATAGCTCCATTTACCACCCCATCGGCCTCCTCGGCATAGTGTTTGAGGTTTTGGTAGTGTGTGGTGATTACGCCAAACGACTTGCGGTTGTTGAAGCGGTCGAGTAGG
>JAFZDG010000259.1 GCA_017561285.1 Bacteroidaceae bacterium | reverse complement strand
GGCTCGCAAGTATGCGATATATTTGAAAACAAAGAAGGTCACATCTCGACTCGGACAAACCATTCGGGTGGCATACAAGGCGGAATATCGAATGGAAAAGATATTTATTTCCGAGTGGCCTTTAAGCCCACGCCTACGCTGCTGCAACCCATAGAGAGTGTTACAACCGATGGCCAAGCAACAACATTTTGCCCCAACGGCCGACACGATCCATGTGTAGTACCACGCGCCATTCCGGTAGTAGAAGCTGCTACTGCCATAGTACTGCTCGACCATTACCTACGCAACAAAACAACGCATTTATAGAAAATTATATATTAACTTTATTAATACAGAGTTATGCAAGAAACACTCAACTACATTGAACAAAACAAAGAGCGTTTTCGTGACGAATTATATTCATTGTTACGCATTCCCTCAATCAGTGCCAAACCCGAGCATCGCAACGATATGTATGCCTGCGCCAATCGTTGGTGCGAATTGCTGGTTGCTGCCGGAGCCGACCGCGCCGAATTGATGGAAACCGGTTACAATCCTGTCGTTTATGGCGAGAAAATCATCAATCCCCAATGGCCTACCGTAATCGTTTATGGTCACTACGATGTAATGCCTGCCGAGCCATTGGAGTTGTGGAACAGCGATCCGTTTGAACCCGAAGTACGCGATGGTCGCCTATGGGGCCGCGGAACAGACGATGACAAAGGTCAAGCCTTTATTCAAGTAAAAGCATTTGAAATTGCTCTTAAACGCAATATGTTGCACTGCAACGTAAAATTCCTCTTCGAAGGTGGCGAAGAGGTGGGTTCTCCCGGCTTGGAAGAGTTTTGCGCCAACAATCGCGAGTTGCTCAAAGGCGATGTTATTCTCGTATCGGACACCAGCATGGTAGGTCGTGAGCATCCCTCATTAACAACCGGTTTGCGAGGTTTAGCGTATTGGGAAATAGAGGTGACAGGTCCTTGTCGCGACTTGCACTCAGGTCACTTCGGTGGTGCAGTTGCCAATCCTATCAACGTATTGTGCAAGATGCTTGCCGGTATTACCGATGCCGATGGTCGCATTACCATCCCCCATTTCTATGACGATGCCGAAGAGTTGTCGCCCGAGGAGCGTGCTATGATGGCTGCTGTACCTTATGACGAGAAAGCCTACTGCGATGCCATAGGCGTGAAAGCATTATCGGGCGAAAAGGGTTATTCAACCATCGAACGAGCTGCGTCACGTCCTACATTCGACATATGCGGTATTTGGGGTGGATATACCGGAGAAGGCTCAAAGACCGTATTGCCCTCAAAGGCCCACGCCAAAGTTTCATGTCGTTTGATACCCAATCAAGACTATCACAAAATAACCCAACAGTTTATAGACTACATAGCAGCCATAGCACCCGAAACAGTGGATGTAAAAGTTACTCCTATGCATGGTAGCGAAAGTTACGTATGCCCCATAGGTATTCCGGCATACAAAGCTGCCGAAAAAGGTTTTGCATTGGCCTTTGGTCAACAACCATTGGCTGTGCGTCGAGGTGGCAGTATCGGTGTTATACCCATCTTCGAGCGTGTACTCGGTCTTAAATCGGTACTGATGGGCTTTGGTCTGGAGAAGAATGCCATCCACTCTCCCAACGAAAGTTTTGCCCTTGAGATGTACGAACGAGGCATTGTGGCAGTAGTAGAGTTCTACAACCAATATAAAGGTTAAGATACCTATGGAAAAAGCACGCTACAACGACTACGGCTCTTTCCTACAACAACATTTCGCAGGTAAAGTCCAGAAGATTTCTATCAACGGGGGCTTTACCTGCCCCAATCGTGACGGTACTGTGGGGCGTGGAGGTTGTACTTTTTGTAACAATCAGACCTTCAACCCCGACTACTGTCGCAGCGAGTTGAGCGTTACCGAACAATTGCAAGAGGGCATACGATTCTTTGCCCGAAAATATCCTACGATGCGCTATCTCGCCTATTTCCAAGCCTATACAAGTACCTACGACAATATAGACCGGCTCATTGCACGCTACGAAGAAGCTCTGTCGGTAGAGGGTGTTGTGGGTATCATCATAGGCACGCGTCCCGATTGTATGCCTCCGGCACTGCTCGATTATCTTGCACAATTGGCACAACGCACCTTCGTTACTGTCGAATATGGTGTCGAGAGTACAATCGACTCTACACTGCAACGCATCAATCGAGGACACGATTATACATCGGCGGTAGAGGCCATTACTCGCACCGCTCAAGCCGGTATCATTACCGGAGCCCACCTCATATTGGGGCTTCCCGGCGAGTCACGCAATGATATGCTATCGCACGCCACCCGCCTGTCGCAATTACCGCTTCATACCATCAAGTTACATCAGCTACAACTTATACGTGGTACTGTAATGGGCAATGAGTATGAGGCTCACCCCCAACAATTCGATATTCCCGACATCGATACATACATAGATCTTGCCATCGATTTCACAGAGCTACTACGTCCCGATATTGTGATAGAGCGATTTGTATCGCAGTCGCCTGCCGAATTGCTCCTCGCACCGCATTGGGGGGTAAAAAACCACGAATTTACCGCGCGATTGCTACGCCGTATGCGCGAAAGAGATGCTTACCAGGGTAGCCGTTGGCAGGCATCGACTCCCGAATAAGAAAATTATTGAACACACACATAAAATCGGTATTATGAAAAAAACTATTTCTATCGCACTGATACTATTCTCTGTTGTATTATCTACCAGTGCGCAGTACCTAAAGTCGGGACAAATAGATCCCGGAACATCCGGTTCCAACTTCCGCATTGCCGATTGGAACGAAGGTGCCGAATGGAGCGAAGATGACAATTTCTACATCTCGCGCGTAAAACCCAAAGCCCGATTTGTCAACCAACATACACAGGTAAATCAAGAGTTTATACCCTGGTGGCAATGGGACTATGATGCGCCCTATAACAAAGATGCCGACTACTCGCACTACAGCAAGAAGATACTCAATTGGATACCCTATGGATTTAGCTATACCTATGACGAACAATCGCCATTCGAGATATTGCCCAATGGTATCTTCAATAGTGAGGTGTTCTCTATGTGGTCCTGTATATCGACATGGGGCACATGGAGCGACCACTTTATGCGTATGCCGGGCAATTTTGCCGATGTAGCTCACAAAAATGGTGTGGCAGTTGCTACACAATCGACTACGGCCTACGGAGCTGATATGAGCACTAACGGATGGGGCGATGCATATGTAGAGTTAGGCGGAACAGAGGAGAGTCGCAATAAAGTATTGGCTTATCTCGATTATTATGGCATAGATGGTATCGGGTATAACTCGGAGTTTGCAGGTGGTTACGATGCGCATGGTGTCAAAGAGATTGTACAACTCAACGAAGCAACAGCCAAGCACTTTGCTCAAAAATACACCGGCGATATGGTTTCGTTCTCGGCAGAGAATATTTGGTACGATGGTGTGACAATAGCCGGAAGCCCTCGCTTCGACAGCGGCGTATCGGAGTTGACCGAAGTGTTTTTTGGTGGTGCCGATGATAAAAAAAGCTCATTCTTCCTCAACTATAACTGGAATGCCAACTATACCAACAACAACGATGAATACTTGCCCCCAACACTGCAATATGCTGCCGAAAAGTTGCATCGCAATCCGTTCGATGTGTATGCATCGGTCAACTTGCAAGGTCATGAACCCAAACTCACCGGCAAGGGCGAAATAAATGGTCGTTGGCAATATCTCACCGAAAAGGCTGTTTCGTTAGGTATCTGGTCGGGACACGACAGCAATGCATTTTGGGAAGACCGTTACGACCAAGGTTCTACACCTATGCAGATACAACATACCTACCAAAAACTGCTTGAGCACTGGTTTACAAATAGCTACTACAATCCGATTTATGCCATCGATGACAACTTGGTAATCAACGAGAGTCTTATCAATACACTGGATACCGAGTTCTTTGGTATGTCGAAATTTGTAGCAGCCCAAAGTACATTGAGTTGGGATTTGTCGCAAGAGGCTTTTGTCAGTTACTTCAATTTGGGAAATGGTACTTACTTCAATTGGCAAGGCCAACGACAACACGATTCGGAGTGGTTCAATATAGGTATTCAGGATTATATGCCTACATGGCGATGGTGGTGGTCTAAGACTCCTCTTGGTCGCACTGTTCACGACATTCCTACCGGTATGGCAGCCTTGTTAGACTGGAACGATGCGTGGTTTGGTGGCTCATCACTTCGCATCAACGGTACAGAGCAGGGAAATAGCATATTGCACCTTTTCAAGACTCGTTATGACTTGCAAAATGGCGATATCATCACTGTTCGCTATAAACTTAACAATGGTAAGGCTCATTGCTCATTGCTATTGGGTATGGGGGCTGAGTGCAACGAATGGAGCAGCACAGATGAGGCATTCACATTGCTCGATACCGACAATACCATCTATGGCACTTGGATAGAGAAACAATTTGTAGTAAACGACAGCAAGGAGCTTGCCCTCATAGCATTGCAATTTGTGGATGCCGAAGACCTCGATATGAATATAGGTGAAATATCGATTAAACGAGGTAAATACAATGCCCCTGACCTGCCCACTATTACTCGCAGTAACTTACTCGCTTGTCATAAAGGTGGTATAGATGCCAAGGTTATATTTGATATGAACACCGCTACAGGCAACAATACTGGTCACTACAACATCGACCATAACGTGTCATTCTACAACATATATGCCAAGGTTGTCTATGGCAACGGCAGCGAACAAACCACATTGATGGGTAGTACAACCTCTTGGGCTGCCATATTCTTCTCGTCACCGATTGATTTTGTTGTTGCACGAGAGTATGGTGCGCAATTGCAAATAGGTGTACAAGCGGTTGGTGTCGATATGACAACCCTCTCGGATATTGTATGGAGTGAGACGATGGCAATAATGCTCGATGGAGAGCACTCGGTATATGAATGTAACAACGAGATAAATATCTCGTCGTCATATATTACCGATGGTGCAACATTCAACATCGGATATACCGATCCGATGCACCCTGCTGCCAAAGAGTGGAGTATTACAGGTCCTTACCGTAACGGCAACTTCGATGCGCCTATAACCCGGAGAGTGGCCGAAAACACAACCGGTTTCGAAGGAAGAGCCTCGATAGCATCCACATCGGTCGAGTTGAATGCACTCCCTGCCGGTTTCTACGACATCCATGTTACAGAAGCCGATGGAACGATTCGTACGCTTACCTCTATTTTACACATCTACGACAATGCTGTTATAGCCACACCGCAAATAGAGAAATTTGTGGCACTCGATACCGATGGCACATCCGATGCCATATCGGCTGTATCGTCTGCAACAGCATCGCAATTCATCATAGCCGATTATCGAGACGATGAGTTTATAATGGTAGATAACGATGGTAGCGAAAGCAATCTCAATAGCACACATACAACCTTGCCCGGAGCCGGTATAAAGGTACGGGCCAACGATGCTCTGAGAATGCACTACGTGGCCAATGCCAATGCGCAGAACAACGTGTCGAAAGCCATCGACTTGCGCCAGCAATCGCTCAGTATCGTTGCCAAAGATGCCGGTATCATACAAAAAGAGGAGACAACAACTTCGGGCTCGGGTTGGGAATATGTTAAAACCACCCGGTCGAAACTCAATTTTACGATTGCATTCTGGATAAAGATAAGCAATATCGATTACAAAGCGTGGTTGTTGAGCATTCGTAATGATAAAGACGAATGGCCCAAGAGCTTGTGGGGCTGGCTATGGAACGAGCTGGACAGCGAAGGCAATATGGTAAGTATGAACATTCGTGCTGCCAACGACGACACCTATACATACAGCTATGTTGGCGACAACGATAATCATACGTTCCAATTTGAAAAAGAAGTATGGTATCACTTGGCATATGTCTTTGAAGAAGATAAGACGCACGAGTCGGACTACTATGGCGAAGTATTCAGCTCCAGCAACAAATTTACACTATACGTCAATGGCTCACCCCTTGCTACAGTCTCTGCCTATGCCCCCGATAATATGGGTTGGACCGACTTTGACTCCAATGCAACGATTGCCGTAGGTGGTATAGCCGGTAAAGGCCGTTTTGCCGGATTTGATGGTGCAATAGACAACTTCCAATTGTACAATATATCGCTCGATGAAGCCGGTGTATTGCAGTCAATGGGTGAAATAGACAATCCCGATGAGATAGATGGACTGGTAGGCTTCTGGGATTTTGAAAACACCTATCTCGATGGATACGCCAATGCCGTTAGCACCTATCCCGATGCCCGCCTGCAACACTACTACATCTCGTCAAATGGTAACAGCGTAATACCTCCCCTCTACGAAACAGCCGGCTATCTCGGATTTACCAATAGCCAAGCCTATACACTCAAACCTCAAGCAACCTATGGTATCAAGGGTGGAGTAAATGCTACTGTTATCAACGACAATAATAAACATAACGACACAGAGGTCGTTGGCGAAATCGTGAGCGAACAATCGATGTCGGCCGATGATGAAAAACTCTATGGATATGCCGACCTTCAGTTCCCCGATCCGGGAATGAACCGGTACAAAATATATACAATCCATCTCAACCTCAACAACATTGTAGGTGAGGATGCTGCCGAATATAAGTATATATATGTAGCAAACATCGATGGTCGCATCCAAGCCAACATAGTAGGCACAGAGGCCGACAACTGCATCGAGAGTATTTATCCCAACCCCTTCGATGAGCAGTTTTATGTGCAGGTAAATCGAACTGGCACATACGATATTCGTCTGCTCGACCTCGAAGGCCGCACAGTGCAACACACACAAGCCACTCTCGAAGCCGGCAGCTCAACCGATATAAAAGCGACTGTACTCCCCGGTACTTACATAGCCATTGTCAGTGCCGGCAACGAAGTCGTTGCCTCATCGAAAGTAGTAAAGCGATAATACTGTAACGGTAAAAAATTTGAAGTAAACCCCAAAGTTTGGTCCGAAAAACTTTGGGGTTTACTATGCATCGTAACGGTGTACTTCTTCTTACAAAACAACCGTTTATCCATCTATTGGGCGATGAGAAGAGGCATTTTTTGATTTATTGTGTGGTGGAAATAGGGTAAAGCCCTGATTTTTTAAGTTTTTTAAGAAAACGTTTTCACATTACCACAAGATAAATGCCGACCTTTGCACCAAAATTATAAACACACAAACCAATGAAAAAATTTTTAGTATCAATCAGTTTAGGTCTTTTTGCATTAATGACAACACAATGCACTACAAACAACAATCAAATTGATCCCTTCTGTGGCGAGTACGACACTCCTCACAACACCATCCCGTTCGATAAGATTAGCAATAAACTTTACGAACCTGCGTTCCAAAAGGGTATCGATCTTCAAGTAGAAGAAATCAACGCAATTATCAACCAACGTTCTATCCCCACTTTTGAGAATACTATCGTGGCTCTCGAAGAGAGTGGTAGCTACCTCAATCGCGTAGCCAGCGTTTTCTTTGCGTTGCAAGGTGCCGAGAGCGATGACGAGATGATGGAAATTTCGCAACGCATTTCGCCTCTTCTTTCGGAGCACAGCAATAACATCAGCCTCAATGAGCAACTCTTTGAGCGCATTAAATTCGTTTACGACCATCGTGCCGAGATGGAGCTTACTCCCGAGCAAATGATGCTTGTTGAGAGAACATACGACTCTTTTGCAACAAGCGGTGCTAACCTCGAGGGCGAAGCTCGTGAGCGTTATCGCGAATTGTCGGTAAAGTTGAGCAACCTCACGCTTGCTTTTAGCCAAAATGCTCTTCGTGCTACCAATGCTTACTCTCGCGAACTTACCGAAGAGGAGTTGGCCGGTCTTCCCCAAAGTGCTATCGATGCTGCTGCCGCTATGGCTGCAAGCAAAGGCAAAGAGGGTAGCTATATGGTTGACCTCTCATACCCCAGCTACAGCGCTATTATGAAGTACTCTTCTCGCCGCGAGCTTCGCGAGGAGTTGTATCGTGCCTATAGCTCACGCTCTATCGGTGGTGAGTTCGACAACCTTCCTATTCTCGATAGCATTGCAACTGTACGTCTTGAGATAGCTAAACTCTTCGGTTGCAAAACATTTGCCGAGTATCAACTCAAAAACACAATGGCCGGTACTACCGATGCTGTTTACAACCTTCTCAACCAACTTCTCGATGCATACAAACCCGTAGCTATGGAAGAAGTTGCCGAGCTTCAAAAGTTTGCTGCTGAGAAAGAGGG
>JAFZDG010000258.1 GCA_017561285.1 Bacteroidaceae bacterium | reverse complement strand
ACGTTTAATTTGTTGTATATCACAAAGATAATATTTTTTTGTGATATGGCAAAGCCCCGGCTTGTGAAAGTCAGGGCTTTGTTTGTTTTTTTTACAAAATGCTTCTTACGAAAAGAGGATGCCTCGTTTTGAGACACCCTCATACTTATACTTCTTCGTTTATAAAAAACGAATATATAAGTCATAAAGAATCAAATAATTCATGAGAGGCTTCTATAAATTGGTCCATATGCGTTATTTCGTAAGTGTTTATATAAGGATACATCAGTCTACCATTATTCGAAGGCAAGTCCGACAAATCACTTATATTTAAGACATCATGTGCTAGTTCATGATACATAACCCAATATCGCAACGCCTTAGGAGCTTTTTCCCAAAAGTAAGGATTTATATAAATCTCTATAAGCTCATCATTATCAATACCACAAGATAAAGCATTTATATGTGTAAGACTTTTAATTTGATCCATCTTTGAGAACTTTACAATCTGTACAGCTGACCTTACGGGATAAATTCCAAAAACACCTAAATCTCTATAAAATTTATCTACATAAACATCAAAGTGTTCTTCTGGAGCATCATAAGAACAAGACTTTACTTTTGAATAGAGATAACTATCCGACTGACACATACTGCAACTACTTATAAGTAGCAATGATAATGCAGCAAATAGACAAAACATCGACTTATTTTTATTCATGCAACTCTTTATTTTAAATAATTTGATACATAACCATCCACCAGGAAAACAAAGGAATAAGCCATATTACAACTTTGAATATTAATATACTCCTCATTCTTTGTAGGACTCATACATTGCAACATAACAACCAAATCCTCATATATAATAATCCAACTCCTCATTATATACGATCTCGTCTTATCTTCCCATGGATGATACATAGAAAAAGAAGCTTTAATTAGCTCTGCAGGATAACCATCTAAATAATTAATCGAAGAACTCAATATTTTAGGATTATGCCCTCTACTGCTATATTCATTGAGTATCATATTTTCGTACTGATCCGATAAATATACCTCTTTCGATTCTTCACGAGAAATAAATGTTGGTAAGTCTTCTACTAATATCATAAAAACATTGTTGTCAAAAACCAATTTTCCAACAACAGGTTCCCTATTTGCCTCTTGAACTTCCCAGCCATCAGGAATGCGAATTTTAAAATTCACCCCTTTAGATTTGGGATGATTTATAAAATAGGCATACCCATCTTCTACTGTGAAATATTTTTGAGAATATATTATACCTGAATTAGTATCTAATACCAATAACAGTATAATTATCAACAACTTCCTCATCATTTTTTATTATTGAATTACTTCATTATCTTCCTTCTTTGGCTCGTAACTTACCTTTGGTCCATATTTGTTATCATCTACACTGTTTCTTAACCCTATCATTAATTGAAAAAATGTTCCAATAACAGGGATAAAGCATATCAGTACGCCTGCTCCAGACGCTCCAAAATCATGTAACCGCCTAACATATAATGAAATAATAGGTATTAAATGAAGAATAAGCAACAACGTTGCTATCATTATATAGGAATCGCTCATACTATTCTCCACAACAATAAAAATAAGCACATAATAGGCTACAACAAATAAAAGCATATACAAATAAGCCCACCAATACTCGGCTCTCGTTGCACGACCCTTAAAGTTAAACGCCTTTACATAAAAGTTTCTCACAGCTTTAATAAACGAAATCATAAAAAATAGAATTAAGTGCGCCCATATCCGAAGCGGTTATTAAAAAAAGAAAGTGTGGATATGTTCGTTTATCTATTGAGAGGCTCTGGTAAACCTTGTATCAAATAAACAACAACCCACACTTGTACAGTATGGGTATAACACAGAACGTGTAAAAATTCACACTGATACAAGTGACGAGTGCTATCGTTATCCTTGATACATTTGAAATTTACCAGATTTCTCAATAAGGATTAGCGAAACACTTTCACTAAAATATGTCTGTCAAATGCTTTGACTTTGCAAATATATATTTTTTTAAACCTAATTCAAAATTTACTCTCTTTTTATATTCTATAACTATTAAAATATATATATAACGATATATGCTTAAAATTATTAAAAGGAAATGTATAACCAATATTTTTATGTAGCTTTGCATCATGAGCGTATAGTGCTTTGTTTGGCACGATTATTGCTTTATGAAATATAGTAAGTCATTAAAATAATATACATGGAAGAAAAAGAGTTGTTACAAACAATTATCGAAAGCATTCAAGAGAAAAAAGGTCACAAGATAACAACTGTAGACCTCACACAAATTGAATCGGCATCGGCCAAATACTTTGTAATATGCCAAGGAAACACCCCTACACAAGTAGAAGCTATTGCCGATAGCGTGCGCCAATATACACGCGAGCACACCGGAATAAAGCCTATTGCATACGAAGGATATCGTAATGCGCAATGGGTTATTATAGACTACGGTTATATTTTTGTACATATATTCCTACCCGAAGCTCGCGATTTCTATCGATTGGAGCAGTTATGGAGTGATGCCAAATTGACAGAAATTGCCGACATCGACTGATATAAACAGATAGTAATGTCATTTTATCGCATATAATACATATTAATATATATATGGCAAATAAAAAATTTTTCCGATTCAACCTCGCTTGGCTATATGGTGGTATTTTTGCAGTACTCGTTATATTGTACTTTACCCAAAACCAATCATACAGCAAGGAGGTCAATACAACCCGATTTGAAGAGATTGCATTGAATGGTGGTATGAAAGAGATTACCATCTACAAAGATCATGCAGAGGCTCAACTTACCGACTCGGCCAAAAAGGTTATTTTTGGAGAAGATGTTGCGACACATACACCGGGTATTATCAAAACCAACATTCCATCGAGCGACAGTTTTGCCGAGACAATGCGCCACTGGAAAGATGAGTACAATATCAACATTCCGGTCACTTACGACAAGAGTACCGATTTTAGCACCATATTTTGGTCGGTAGGTCCATTTGTCCTGCTCATCATCTTTTGGTTTTTCATTATGCGCAATATGTCTAACCCCGGTGGCGGCGGTGGTGGCGGCGGCGTTTTTAACGTTGGCAAGTCAACGGCACGACTATATGAAAAAGGCAACACTCGCATTACGTTTAACGATGTAGCCGGACTTTCAGAGGCCAAACAAGAAGTAGAAGAGATTGTACAATTCTTGCGTAACCCATCGAAATACACCGAGTTGGGTGGTAAAATACCCAAAGGTGCGCTATTGGTAGGCCCTCCGGGAACAGGAAAGACATTGCTCGCGAAGGCGGTAGCCGGCGAAGCAGATGTACCCTTCTTCTCACTCTCAGGTTCAGACTTTGTAGAGATGTTTGTGGGTGTGGGTGCATCGCGTGTACGCGACCTCTTCCGTCAAGCCAAAGAGAAGGCACCTTGTATAGTATTCATCGACGAGATTGATGCCGTAGGTCGTGCTCGTGGCAAAAACCCCAATATGGGTGGTAATGATGAGCGTGAAAACACCCTCAACCAATTGCTCACAGAGATGGATGGATTTGGCTCAAACAGTGGCGTGATAATACTGGCTGCTACCAACCGAGCCGACATTCTCGACAAGGCTTTGCTGCGTGCCGGTCGTTTCGACCGACAAATATACGTAGAGTTGCCCGACCTCAACGACCGTAAAGAGATATTCGATGTACACTTGCGTAAGGTGAAGATTGATGCCGGTGTCGATCGCGATATGTTGGCACGACAAACACCGGGTTTCTCCGGCGCTGACATAGCCAATGTATGTAACGAAGCAGCTCTTATTGCGGCTCGAAAGAACAAAAACAGTGTAGAGAAGCAAGATTTTATGGATGCCGTTGACCGCATTGTTGGCGGTCTTGAAAAACGTTCAAAAATCACTACCGATGAAGAGAAACGTTCTATCGCCATCCATGAGGCCGGCCATGCTTCGCTCAGCTGGCATTTGCAATATGCCAATCCGCTCGTAAAGGTTACCATAGTGCCTCGTGGCAAAGCATTGGGTGCTGCTTGGTATCTGCCCGAAGAACGACAAATAACACCACGCGAAGCAATGCTCGATGAGATGTGTGCCACATTGGGTGGTCGTGCCGCCGAGGAGTTGTTCATAGGTCGCATATCGACCGGTGCAGCCAATGACCTGGAACGCGTCACCAAGCAAGCCTATGCGATGGTCGTATATTTTGGTATGAGTGAGCGCTTGCCCAATCTGTCTTACTATGACTCTACCGGACAAGAGTATGGATTCTCTAAGCCTTACAGCGAAACGACTGCTAAGATAATTGATGAAGAGGTGAGTCGTATTGTCAACGAACAATATGAGCGCGCCAAACGCATACTGCAAGAGCATGCCGAGGGCCATGCTCAACTCACCGAAGTATTGCTCGACAACGAAGTAATTTACACCGATGATGTTGAGAAGATATTTGGCAAACGTCCATGGAAATCGCGCTCGGAAGAGATACTACGCGACAATGAGGCGTTGAAACGAAACAATGAAGAAGCAGAAACTCCGTCAAACTTCACGTCAACAACAACCATCGAAGTAGCTACAAACAATACCTCCGACTCAAAAGAGGAGGAAGATATAAAGAAAAAGGAGACTACCTAAATCGAACAATAAATTCATCCAAATAACTATCAACGGGCTTGCAGCTATACGACACCTATGCTGCAAGCCCGTAGTGTTTGATAAGCTAACTCGCCTGCGCCGGGACTCGACAACAACCCGGGCACTGACGGCCAAATCTTCAATGACCGACACCCGTACTTCCCCAAGAACTGCACAAGCTGCCCATTTGCCAATATGGGTAAGAAGCAGATGTGTCTTGTGAGTGAAGTTTAATAGTAAAGGAGGTATGAAGGCAACGAGCAGACGACACGCAAAACCCGTAACGAAAATACCGGACAACGTGGAGTAGACACAAAAAAAGGAGGTCTCCCTCCTT
>JAFZDG010000257.1 GCA_017561285.1 Bacteroidaceae bacterium | reverse complement strand
TTCTATAGCAAATCATTGGAATTAGCAGCCAAAGAAGGTGATGCTCAAGCTCAATACGAAGTGGGTATGGATTACCTCGAAATGAAAGATTTAAAGAATAACACAGAAGTTGCCGGTAAATGGTTTTTGGCAGCGAAGACTCAGGGCCACGCGGATGCCACTTCCAAGTTGTATTCTTTCTATAGCAAATCATTGGAATTAGCAGCCAAAGAAGGTGATGCTCAAGCTCAATACGAAGTGGGTATGGATTACCTCGAAGGTAATGGCGTAGCCAAGAAGGCGGCCACTGCAGCTATGTGGCTTGATAAAGCCAAGGCACAAGGACATAAGGAGGCTACAGATAAATTCTACAAATTTTATAGTAAACAACTTGAGACTTATGCAAAAAGTGGTGATGCCAAGGCTCAATATTGGGTTGGTGAAGCCTACTTAAATGGAATCGAGGTTGATCAAAATTATCGCAATGCAGCAAAATATTTTTATAAAGCGACTTTACAAAATTATAGCCCGGCAAAAACTAAACTTTATTCTTTTTACAGTAAAGAACTCAAAAAGTTAGCAAAGGAAAAGGATGTAGAGGCGCAGTATGCACTGGGACTTGCCTATTACAATGGTGTGGGTACGGAAAAAAGTGATGACGATGCTGGTGACTATTTTGCAATGGCTTATGATAACGGCCACCAAAAAGCAGGCGAACTATTATATAGTTTTGATAGTTATGCGCGCCGTAAACGAATAATTAGTTGGTACAATAATGAGAATGGTATAAAAATAGAAGTACCTAAGGATCCAGGACTTCCATTCAAAATAACTAAAGGCACAACTGAGATTGCTTGCGGCACAGTATATCGGACTGAATTGTCGAAGAACAAATATGGTCAGATACATGGAATAGCGATAGCTGCTAAAATAGAAAAAACGAATCTTAGCAGTAATTTAGGATTAATAGATGTATCAGATTCTGATGCGCTAATCTTTTTTGACAGAGCTTATTGGTGCAATGCTTATACAAAAGAAAATCATTATTTCAATGAAGGAGAAAGTTTCGCGATTACTATTTTCCCATCTGAATCATCAATAGTAAAAATTCCGGAAGTCTATGGTAATGCGCGTTTTGTAATTACTGAAGTAGAAAATAAGGAAAATTTATCCCTTAGTGGCACCGAAGTTAATAATATTACACTTTCTTCTGTGGATTTTGCCCCTTGCAATGGTGGCTATAACCTACCAGAATATCTACCACTTGAACAATCTAACATAAAAAACGTTTCTGTAAAATATGGCACAGTTCCCTATAAACATGCGATTGCAAGAGAAGGAAAAACTTGGAGAGACGCTTATTTTAAAATAGCGCTCAACAATGGCGATACTATTCAACTTTACCAATATGAACCTATAACTAAAGCTGTCGTCTGTTCTTATAGAAGTGCTGATGGAAAGTTTAAATATGATCGAGACATTGAATATAATATATATAGTGCACCACCTGAAAGTTTTTATAAGGAATTTAGTGATGGTGCGATTTTTGAATATAATGAATTAGATAAATTTACAGGTATACTCCCTGATGGAACTCCTTTTATTTGGAACGTAGGGCGTAGTGATGATTTTGATGCTTATGAACTTATAAAATTCGAGACATTTTATAGTTTAAGGAATTGTGAGAATAAAGAAGAATTCCTAAATATGGTGATGAATGTGAGTGATGACAGTCAATTCGAGCGTATCAGAGAATATCATAAAGAGGAAAAAATTAAAGGGTTTGATTATGATTTACATAAACCCAACTATAAAATCGCATTAACAACAATTAAGAATGGAGAATATCGTGCATTAACATTTATAGGGCGCAGCTATACTATATCAGCCAAACAACATGACATCTTACAGAAAGACTTTGACAAAAGAGTTAATGCTTATTTCCAAAAATTAAATTCTAAATATGGAAAAGCTAATGTAGATGCCATTAGAAATGCCCAGCTTCGCAAAGGCATGCCTTTTGAACTTGTAAAAGAATTTTACAATGTTGGTTGGAATAGTTTTTGGCAAGGTTATGAATTAAGCAGAGTAGGGTTTAGAGCTTATATTGTTTTCGTTAGCAACAATAAAGTAACAAGTTGGAGATCATACTAAATCAAGTAATGAGATAGTCTTGGTTGCAAGACTTACTTTCTCAACACTCAAGTTTATCCAGAGGCTGCGTCAAAATTCGTTTTGGCGCAGTATCTGTTTTGAAGGGATGACTATAGGCAATGTTTACCTCTCAAGGTAATAATATCAAGTAGGCACAACGCGAGTTTTCGATCACATCGCCCACACACTTTGTTTTCTCAATAATTATTTTTAACTTTGCAATTGGCTATGTGCCGATTGTAGGAAGATTAGTATTAACCCCCTAATAAATAATGTAAATGGGAAAAGTTCTTATCATTGGTGCCGGTGGTGTGGGTACAGTTGTGGCTCACAAGGTGGCACAAAATCCCGATGTGTTTACTGAAGTGGTTCTCGCCAGCCGTACTCAATCGAAGTGCGACGCTATTGCTAAGGCTATAGGCGACCCTCGTATCAAAACCGACCATGTAGATGCCGATAATGTTGACGACTTGGTGCGCTTGTTCAACACTCACCGCCCCGACATCGTTATCAACGTGGCATTGCCCTACCAAGACCTCACCATCATGGAGGCTTGCTTGCAATGTGGTGTCAACTACCTCGATACTGCCAACTATGAGCCACTCGATGAGGCTAAATATGAATACAAGTGGCAATGGGCATTCCGCGAGCGCTTTGAGAAGGCCGGTTTGACTGCCATTCTCGGTTGCGGTTTCGACCCGGGTGTGTCGGGTGTGTTTACTGCCTATGCTGCCAAACATCACTTCGGCGAAATGCACTACCTCGACATCGTAGACTGCAACGCCGGCGACCACCACAAGGCTTTTGCTACCAACTTCAACCCCGAGATTAACATCCGCGAGGTGACTCAAAAGGGTAAATACTACGAGAATGGCGAGTGGGTAATGACCGAGCCTCACGAAATACACAAGCCTTTGACCTATCCCAACATCGGTCCTCGCGAGTCGTACCTCATCTACCACGAGGAGTTGGAGTCGTTGGTTATCAACTATCCCACTATCAAGCGTGCTCGTTTCTGGATGACATTCGGTCAAGAGTATCTCACTCACTTGCGCGTAATCCAAAACATCGGTATGGCCAGCATCGAGCCTATCATGTACAATGGCGTAGAGATTGTGCCCATCCAATTCCTCAAGGCTGTGTTGCCCAACCCCGGTGAGCTGGGCGAAAACTACACAGGTGAGACTTCGATCGGTTGCCGCATCAGTGGTACTGACAAGGAGGGTAAACCCCTTACCTACTACATCTACAACAACTGTAGCCACGAGGCTGCCTACAAAGAGGTGGGCGCTCAAGGCGTAAGCTACACTACAGGTGTGCCTGCTATGATTGGTGCTATGATGTTCCTCAAAGGCGAGTGGCGCAAACCCGGTGTATATAACGTTGAAGAGTTCAACCCCGATCCCTTTATGGAGCAACTCTCTAAACAAGGTTTGCCCTGGCACGAAGTGTTCAACGAAGATCTTGAGTTGTAATACTACAACAATATATGTATGTGAGCCTCGAAGAGATTTCTTCGGGGCTTTTTGTTTATTGATGCGTTTGTATTATTTTTGCACAAGGATATGGCTCTAATGCTACCGAGACTATGGAACAACTCAAAGACCTCTATACACAATACTATGGCGTACAGCCCACGAGTGTGCAACCCTTGACGGCTGCCGGCTCGGGACGAAAATATTACCGATTGCAAGCGGGAGGCACAACGTTGGTGGGTGTCGTAGGCGAATCGGAAGAAGAGAATCGTGCTTTTATCACTTTATCGCATCACTTGGCATATGCCGGCATACCGGTGCCGCAAGTAGTGGCTGTGAGTGACGATGCGATGCGATACCTACAGACCGACCTGGGTAATACCTCGCTATACGACTCTTTGGCAGCCTGTCGCAAAAGTGGCGAATGGAACGAAGAGGCGTACTCGCTTTTGGCCGAAACAATGCGCAACTTGGCACGTACACAGGTAGAGGGCGATAGAGGGTTGGATTACTCGGTGTGCTACCCCACTGCCTCATTTGACGAACGCACAATTATGTACGACCTCAACTACTTCAAGTACTGCTTCTTGAAGGCTACCGGAGTCACATTTCACGAAAACCGTTTGCAAGACGACCTGGAGTTGATGGTATCCCACCTACTCACAGCCGAACCTAAAGGTTTGCTATATCGCGACTTCCAAAGCCGCAATGTAATGGTGGTAGAGGATAAGCCCTATTTTATAGATTTTCAAGGCGCACGATATGGCGCAGTGCACTATGATGTGGCATCGTTCTTGTGGCAAGCTCGGGCACAATATCCGGCCAACCTGCGCCAACGCTTGGTCGATGAATACCTCACAGCCTTGCGTGGCTACTATCCTGAGATAGAAACCGATAGGTTTATAGAGACGCTCAACCTATACGTACTCTTCCGCACCCTGCAAGTATTGGGTGCCTATGGTTTCAGAGGCTACTTTGAGCGCAAAGAACTTTTCTTGCAGAGCATACCGCAAGCCATTGAGAACCTACGCGAACTACTCGCCCGGGGTATCGTGTCGCCCTATCCTCACCTGCAAGCCACCCTTCAGGCTGTGTGCGATTTACCCTGCTACACC
>JAFZDG010000019.1 GCA_017561285.1 Bacteroidaceae bacterium | reverse complement strand
TACACCCAAGATAGCTATGCTCGGGATAAAAAATAAACAAGTTTATTTTGTTCTCCTCTCGCTTATCGCACTTTGGCTGTGGCCGAAGATAGCTATGCTCGGGATAAAAAATAAACAAGTTTATTTTGTTCTCCTCTCGCTTATCGCTATCTTTGCAACATATAAATAGAATCATACCCCAAAATGACTATGAAGAGAGAAGAATTTGAAATTATGGCTCCTGTAGGTTGCTACGAATCGTTGCAAGCGGCCATACAAGCCGGAGCCGACTCGATTTACTTTGGTATCGAAGGACTGAATATGCGTGCTCGTTCATCGGTAAACTTTACCATCGATGACCTTCACAATATAGCTCAAATATGCGACCAAAACGGACTGAAGAGCTACCTTACCGTCAACACCATCATCTATGACAACGATATGGAGTTGATGCGAAAAATTATCAATGCGGCCCGCGATGCCGGAATTTCGGCTATCATTGCAAGCGATGTGGCTGCAATGTCATATGCCCGCAGCATTGGTGTAGAAGTGCATCTATCTACACAACTCAACATATCGAACGTAGAGGCATTGCGCTTTTATGCTCAATTTGCCGATGTCGTGGTGTTGGCTCGCGAGTTGAATATGGATCAAGTGGCTCACATATACCGCGCTATCCACGAAGAAAATATTGTAGGCCCTGCCGGCAAGCCCATCCGCATCGAGATGTTCTGCCATGGAGCTTTGTGTATGGCTGTATCGGGCAAGTGCTATTTGAGCCTGCACGAAATGAATCACTCGGCCAATCGTGGAGGTTGTATGCAAATATGCCGTCGTGCATATCAAGTAACCGACCGCGAAACAGGCGAAGAACTGGCTATTGAAAACCAATATATCATGTCGCCCAAAGACCTCAAAACCATACACTTCCTCAACAAACTCATAGACTCGGGCGTGAGAGTCTTCAAGATTGAATGTCGTGCCAGAGGTCCCGAATATGTGAGCAACGTAGTTTCGTGCTACAACGAAGCAATAGAAGCCTGCCTCAACGACACCTTTACCGATGAGCGCATCGAAGAGTGGAATACCCGCTTATCGACCGTATTCAATCGTGGTTTCTGGGATGGATACTATCTGGGACAACGTCTGGGCGAGTGGTCGAAAAATTACGGCTCGTCGGCTACCAAACGCAAAGAATATATAGGCAAGGGGGTAAAATACTTCTCAAACTTGGGTGTAGCCGAATTTTTACTCGAGAGTGGAGAGCTATCGGTTGGCGAAGAGATTCTCATCACAGGCCCCACAACCGGAGCACTCTTTGTTGTTGTTGAGGAGATACGCGTGGCACTTGAAAGTGTCGATAAAGCGACCAAAGGTCAACACTTCTCTATCAAACTCGACCAAAAGATACGTCCTTCGGACAAGCTATATAAGTGGGTGAATACCGACCGTAAACAATAAATAGAGCAAGTATGAATAGGATACTTACAGCATTGCTTGTGCTAAGCATAAGCACAATGAGTGTATGGGCTCAATCGCTACATACCACCGATGCTACATCAGACTTTGATCGCGGCTATACGATGTATTGTAGTGGCAATTATATCGGCTGTTTCGATATTATGTCTTCGATATTGCAACGCAACGATGCCGAACAATATCACGAAGAAGCCGCATTCTATGCAGCAATGTCGCAGGCACAACGAGCTATTGATCGCACGCCCGAACTGCTCGATGGCTATATCAAGGAGTATCCCTATTCTATTCACCGCAACGAGATAAACTTGGCCTTAGGATACTATTACTACAATACCCAAGAGTATAGCAAAGCCATTGAGCAGTTGTTGAAGATAGATGTTGGCAATATCGAGAGTAGCGAGCAAGACGACTATTGCCACCATCTTGCACTGAGTTTTCTGAATACCGGTCAGCCCGAAAAGGCATTACCGCTATTGCAAGCTCTGACACAAAATTCACAACATTATCGCAACGAGGCACAATACCATTGTGGATATGTATATTACGAAAGAGAGGACTATAAAAGTGCTCGCCGTCACCTCTCACAAGTACATTCCGGATCGGAATACGGACTGGATGCCCAGTATCTGCTTCTCAACATCGACTTCTCAAACGAGCTGTATGCCCAATGTGTTGCCTCGTGCCGACAACTACTCGATGACACAGATGCAAAAAAATACGAATCGGATCTGTATCGCATTGCCGGTGAAAGCCATTACCAACTTGGCAACGACTCGCAAGCCAATATTTACCTCACAAAACACCTTGAGACGTGCGCTACACCTCTGCGCTACACACTCTATATGACGGGTATTGTCTCTTACCGCAACAAACAATACGATCGTGCGATTGAGTTACTAAGTCGAGTAACAGAGGCAGATGACGAAATGAGCCAAAACGCATTTTTGCACAAAGGTCTTGCATTCCTATATCTCGAAGATTACCGCAATGCATCGGTAGCCCTCGGTATGGCAGCCGAACACAATCACAACAACAGCACCCGCGAAACAGCACTGTATAATCAAGCTCTTTGTGCATATATAGGTAATTTAGACCTTTTTGGCAGTACTCTTTCTCTCTTCCAGCAATTTGCCAAAGAGTATCCCCACTCTATATACATCGACAATGTCAACAAGCACATTTCCGATTTATATATCAACAACCGCAACTATGCCAGCGCAATAGACTATATAGATCGTATCAAGCAACCATCACGCGAACAACTCAAACAGCGTCAACAGATGCTATACCTGCTTGGCACAGAACACTTTGCCAACAACAGCATTAGCGAGGCCGCCCAATGGTTTACCCAAGCTATCAAAGCCGGCAACTATGCTCCGGAGTATAAGGCTCGCTCGTTCTATTGGTTAGGCGAATGTTGCTACCGCAAGGGAGCTTATAATGAAGCTCTCAAATGCTACAACCAATTTATTAATTCCAACATCACTACCGATGCAACGATATTGTCACTTGCCCATTACAATATTGCATATTGCCACTTTGAATTGGGCAATTACTACAAAGCACGCTCTTCATTCGACCATTTTGTCAAGCTCAAAGGCAATACCAAACAGCTAATTATCGATGCTAACAGCCGCATTGGTGACTGTTACTTTCACGATGAAGAGTATGCCACTGCCGAAAAATACTATGCCACAGCAGCAAACAAAAACGGTACAGGTAGTGACTATGCTCTGCTACAACAAGCCATAGCAACAGGATTGAATAAAAATTATACAAAGAAAACCAAACTGCTACAAAAGCTTATCGACCAATATCCTCAATCGGAATATGGCGAAGAGGGACACAGCGAATTGGGCAACACCTACATATCGCTCAACAAACACACCGAGGCTATAAATACTTACAAAGCCCTCATCGAGAAATACCCTATGAGCAGCTCAGCACGTATAGCAATGCTACAAACCGGTGCTATATACTATAACCTAAAAGATATAGACAATGCCATTGCAGCATACAAGAACCTCATCATACAACACCCTACAAGCAACGAAGCAAAGGTTGCCGTTGAAGACTTGCAGTCGATTTATATAGAACAAAACCAGATAGACGATTTGTTGGCTTTTATGCAACAACAAAACATCGACTATCATAAAGATGAAATAGACTCGCTCACCTATATTGCTGCCGAAAAGAAATATATGACACAAGCCGATACCAAACCTTTTGAAAAATACGTATCGAGCTATCCCAACGGTGCATATGCCGACAAAGCATACTACTATTTGGGCAATGTGGCAGATACCGAGCAAAGATACGAAACAGCTTTGTCTCACTACCGGAACGCTCTACGAGCCAACCCTACCGGCCAATTTGCAGAGATAGCAACAACACGCTCGGCCGATATACTTCTCCTCCAAAAACAATACGAGCAAGCAGCAGCATACTACACTCAACTCGAAAACATTGCATCATCGCCCGAGAACAGACTGGCGGCACGATTGGGTGCAATGCGTAGTTACGCACAACTTCACCACAACCACGAGGTTATAGAGTTGTGCGACCGTTTGCTCAACAATGGAAACATATCGCCCGAAATAGAGCAAGAGGTTATATACAACCAAGCCAAAGCCTACCTCTGTAACGATAACGAAGAGAAAGCCCTGGTAAACTTTATCTCTTTATCGCAAGATACTCGTAGTCAATATGGAGCCGAGGCGGCCTACATTATTGCACAACACTATTTCGACAAAAAACAAATCGATGAGGCCGAAGCGGCAGCCAACGACTTTGTACAAAAAGGCACACCTCACGCCTATTGGTTGGCTCGCAACTTCATCTTATTAGCCGATATTCACATAGCCAAAGGCGATAACTATTCGGCACAACAGTACCTCACACAACTCCGCGACAACTACCCCGGACAAGATGATGACATCATCGCACTCATAGAAAAACGCCTCGAAACAATATAACACCCTTTGTAATATAGCCTTTATATGAAACGATATACCATTATTTTTGCCATACTCCTCACCCTTGTACTACCGGTGTACGCCAACGACACCCTACAACGCGAGGTTACCATCGTTCGCGACTTCACACCCACCATACGCGATGCAGAGAAAATCAATACACTACCACCTATCTCTACCCCTACATTTTCTCGCAGCAGCGTCAGTTACGCCTTCGATGCATTGGCAACAGAGATAACCACAAAACCCTCTTATGTAGCGCCTTATACAAGCGCAACAAAGTCGGAAATTGTGCGATATAACGGATATGCCAATATCGATTTTGGTATGAACCTTGCCATAGCAGCCAATGCCGGATACCGCATCCTCGACACCAAGAGCGACCAATTGGGTATAGCAGCACAATTCACATCGATCAACGGCAATATGCCCGTAAACAGCAATGCCCTACTTATACCCGAAAGCAACACTCAACAAACATTCTACGACTTCCGCTCCGGACTGCATTATGCGCATATCTTCAACAACAATATTACAGCCAAACTCAACGGCGGCTATCGTTATATCGACTTCAACTACTACGGCGTGATGGGCAATGCTGCACAAATGGGAAACCATCCCTTTCAACACGTACATAATTTCTATGCCGAAGCTTCTGTCGATAATCACGAAGCCCGCAACTACGACTATGAGCTATGGAATGTCACAGCCGGATACAAGCAATATAGCAACAGCAATGGTGTATATACACAACAAGCTTCGAACGAACACTATGCCTATATAGATGCATCATATTCACGAATGCTCACCGACCATTGGTATGCCGGAGCCGATGTTGAGTTGGATTATCTTCACTACAACGGTTTGCTGTCCTCAACATCGATAGACAACACCACACCCAATACAGCAAATGTATTTATGGCACGATTGCTTCCACACGCTTTATGGAGCAAAGACCGTATGAGTCTTCGTGCCGGTGTAAAGATTGACATCTCGGCCGGCGACAATACCATATTCCGATTTGCCCCCGACATACGTTACAATTGGGAGTTTATCGAAAACTATTTCCTATTTGCCACCATCGATGGTGGCAAACAATTGCACACTTGGAACGATATGTCGCAACACTGTCTATACTTCAACCCATCACAACGCATTCCATCGACCTACACACCATTCGATGGTCAGTTGGGTGTGAGATTACACATTATACCCGAACTGACTGTTACCCTATATGGCGGATATGAAGTAGCAAATGGAGCACTATTCCAACAAATAGATGCGTCGTCACAAGCCATTGAATGGGCAGCTTTAGATGCCAACTGCATAAAGGCCGGATTAGACATCAACGCCAATATTACACAATACGTAACAATTACAGCCGATGCAGCTTACCGCCAATGGAGCGACCAAAACCAACAATCCATAACATACAACCGTCCTCGTTGGGAGGCCAATATAGGTATCACCGTACGACCGCTACAGCAACTTGACATCAAACTCGATTACAATATGCAACTCGAACGCGACTTTGGCTCGTATGGCAAGTTGGCCGATATTCATAACCTACAGCTATTTGCCCAATATCGTGTACTCGATTGGATGTCGATATCGCTACATGGCAACAACCTGCTCAATCACAAGTACGACTACTACTTTGGGCTTCCCGCACCGGGTATTCAAGTCATGGGTGGCATAGCGGTAAATTTCTAAAGGACTTTAGTACCCATATACCATAGGTATATAATTATATAATGTGTATGGGTATTGCCCCATAACACACTATGCACAATGAGGCATACCGACATACACTACCTACAGCAACAAACTCGATAGGTGTTGTTGCATCATAAAAAAGTTGCATTGCGACACATATAATTATACTTCTTATAAGAAGTATGGTGTCGACATACACCTCTATTTTTCTAAAAAAAACTTTAACACCCTTTTTTACAATAATTTTTTATCTAATTTTGCGGCGATTTTGAGAATAACACCATTTATTCCCTTTGATATATGCAGAAAAATTTAGTTATAGTTGAGTCTCCTGCCAAGGCCAAAACCATAGAGAAGTTCTTAGGTAAAGACTATAAAGTATTGTCGAGCTATGGTCACATACGCGACTTGAAGAAAAAAGTATTCAGTATAGATGTCGAGAACAACTACAATCCCATATACGAAATTCCAGCCGATAAAGCTAAGTTGGTAGAAACCCTGCGAGAAGAAGCAGCCCAATCGGAAACCGTATGGTTGGCATCCGATGAGGACCGCGAAGGAGAAGCTATTGCATGGCACCTCGCCGAGGTTCTCAACTTAGACCCAACTAAAACCAAACGTATCGTTTTCCATGAGATTACCAAGAATGCTATCTTGGAGGCTATACAAAATCCTCGTACCATCGACTTAGCTCGTGTAGATGCACAGCAAGCACGTCGTGTACTCGACCGCATTGTAGGTTTTCAACTCTCTCCCGTATTGTGGAAAAAGGTAAAACCCGCTCTTTCGGCAGGTCGCGTACAATCGGTTGCCGTAAGACTTATTGTTGAGCGTGAACGAGAAATTGAGCAATTCCAAAGCGAGGCTACTTATCGTGTCATCGCAGAGTTTGCCACACCCGATAATAGCTCTACATTCAAAGCCGAACTCAACCATCGCTTCAAGACCGAAAAGGAAGTAAAAGAGTTCCTTGCAGCTTGTAAAGAGGCCGACTACACCATCGAGGAAGTTTCGGTAAAACCCGCTCGTAAAACACCTGCTCCCCCCTTTACAACCTCAACTCTGCAACAAGAGGCTGCACGTAAACTCGGATTCTCGGTTGCACAAACGATGTCGGTAGCACAACGCCTATACGAAAGCGGACATATTACCTATATGCGTACCGACTCGGTAAACCTCTCGTCGCTCTGTATCAATACAACCAAAGAAGAGATTGTAGGTATGCTCGGCGAGAAGTATCTGCACATACGCAAGTACCCCAACAAGAGCAAAGGCGCACAAGAGGCTCACGAAGCTATACGCCCCACATTTATCTCCAACCACACAATCGAAGGCAACAGACAAGAACAACGACTCTATGAGTTGATATGGAAACGCACCATCGCCTCGCAAATGAGCGATGCCGAAATAGAAAAAACATCTATTGTCATCAATATATCAAAGCGCAATGAGCAGTTTGTAGCCACCGGAGAAGTTATAACTTTCGATGGTTTCTTGAAAGTATATCTCGAAAGCAACGATGACGAAAACGAAAATGAAATAAGCGACATACTCCCTGCACTTACACAAGGCGAGCATCCCTCTTGTCAAAATATAACTGCAACCGAGCGTTATACGCAACATCCCCCGCGCTATACTGAGGCAAGCCTCGTACGCAAACTCGAAGAGTTGGGCATTGGCCGTCCTTCGACCTACGCACCTACCATCTCCACTATCCAACAGCGCGAATACGTTGTTAAAGGCGACCGACAAGGTACCGAACGCAACTACAACATCATAACCCTCAACAACAATACGGTAGAACAAAGTACCAAAAAAGAGATAGCCGGAGCCGAAAAGAGCAAATTGCTACCCACCGATATTGGTATCGTTGTGAATGACTTCCTCACAGAGTACTTCCCCAACATTCTCAACTACAACTTCACAGCCAACATAGAGGAGAAATTTGACGATATAGCCGATGGTAAAATAGACTGGGTATCGGTAATAGATAATTTCTATACCCACTTCCACCCCACCATCGAGGCTGCCAATTCACTCCGACTCGAGCATAAAGTAGGCGAACGCATCTTGGGTAACGATCCGGCTACCGGTCGTCCGGTATCGGTAAAGATAGGTCGTTTTGGCCCCATCGTACAGATAGGTCAACCAAATGACGAAGACAAACCGATATTTGCTTCATTGCTCAAAGAACAATCTATGAACAGCATCACCCTCGAAGAAGCTCTCAAGCTCTTTGAGTTGCCTCGCACATTGGGTATGTATGAGGAGAAAGAGGTAGTAGTAAACAATGGTAAATTTGGCCCTTATATACGCCACGACAACAAGTTTATCTCTATACCCAAGACTCATACCCCCCAAAGCATCACCATCGAAGAGGCAATTGAGATTATAGAGCAAAAACGTCAAGATGACAATAATCGCCTCATCAAACGCTTTGATGAAGATGCTGACCTCGAGGTACTCAATGGTCGTTATGGTGCATATATAGCCTATAAAAAGAAAAACTACAAGCTCCCTAAAGGTACTGATGCTCAGGCCCTCAGCTACACAGACTGTATGGCCATTATCGAAAATGCCAATAAGGAAGAGACTCCGGCAAAACGCACCACCCGCAAAACAACCACTAAGAAAAAGTAATCATTATGAAGATTATAAATTTTGCCGAGCAAAACAGTATCGTCAATCAGTTTATGAGCGACT
>JAFZDG010000256.1 GCA_017561285.1 Bacteroidaceae bacterium | reverse complement strand
TACTTGATCCTATAGCGCGTATAATGATTCGTGTGTTGATAGATGACGAAGAGTCGAAGTAGGAGGTGGTATGAGTCAACGTTATTTTATGTCGGAGCATAGTGCTCACAATGGCTCTTATGCCGAGTTGCACCTTCGCCGTAGGCGCATAGAGGCTCAAATAGCGCGCCATAAGGTGCGTATTGTAGAGCTTATAGGCTCTTTTATTGAACCCCGCAACTGGGGCAATGTTGTTTCGGGCATAGCGATGGATGGTGTGAAGCGCGGTTTTTCGCTATTGAAGTGGGTGAGTAGAGGTTGGCAATGGCTGAGTTTTGTGCGACGTATTGTTAAGAGTATTATATAATATTAATAATAAGTTTTGTATGAACGATTACACACAAGTAACATTTACTGTTACTCCTACCGAGGAGGTTGCAACCGATGTGTTGGCTGCAATGCTTGCTGAGGTCGGATTTGAGAGTTTTGTACCCGATGAGGTGGGTATGACTGCTTATGTGCCTCATGGTGCTTATGATGCCGATGTTTTGGCGCATGTGGTGGCCGAGTTTCCTTTAGATGGATATGTTATTGACTATTCTACCGAGAAGATTGAGGGTGAGGATTGGAATGCCGAGTGGGAAAAGAATTACTTCCAACCCATTGTTGTCGATAATGAATGTGTCATACACAGTACATTCCATACCGATGTACCCCGGGCACGATACGATATACTCATCGATCCCAAGATGGCCTTTGGTACCGGACATCACCAAACAACTTGTCATATGTTGCGTGCCATTCTTGCTACCGATATGAGTGGTAAGCGTGTGCTCGATATGGGTTGTGGAACGGCTCTCCTGGCAATCCTTGCACGCAAGCATGGTGCTACCGATGTGGTGGGTATTGATATTGATGAGTTTGCCTATGAGAATGCACTTGAGAACATTCGCCTCAATGATACTGCCGATATAGATGTGCGTCTGGGCGGAACAGATGCTTTGCGTGAGGGTGAAATGTTCGACTATATTTTAGCCAATATCAATCGTAATATTTTATTGAACGATATGGTCAACTATGCGGCGCATATGCATAGTGGCTCTGTTATATTTATGAGTGGTTTCTATCTCGAAGATATGCCTATGTTGAAAGAGGAGGCTGCTCGTCACGGGTTGCGCTTTGTGCGTTATGCCGAGGACAACCGCTGGACGATGATGGAATTTGTGAAAGAATAATTTTTCTGTTGGCTATAAAAGATGAAACGGGGTGTGCTGTCGCAGCATACTCCGTTTCTTGCTTATGAAAAAAAATTGTAAATCTACTCTTTGCTATCGTTAGTGAGTTATGAGGATTTTGTTAATGCAAATATAGATAGTTTGTTCTATATAATCGTTTGATAAATATCAAATTTCAAGAGAAACCTTATTTTGAATAGCTATTTTTGATATATGTTAAAAAAAGATGTGTAAAAGAGAGGCGAGCTCTACTGAACTCGCCTCAACCCCTTTTCATCATGAACTAATTGACTATCTTATAACAACCTTGTCTGTATAAACCTTTTCGGGAGTTGTTACTCGAACCAGATATACACCGGCAGTGATGTTTGTAGTAGAGAGTGTGTTGTGTGTTGTAGA
Organism: Bacteroidaceae bacterium; assembly: GCA_017561285.1. Taxonomy (GTDB): domain Bacteria; phylum Bacteroidota; class Bacteroidia; order Bacteroidales; family Barnesiellaceae_A; genus Barnesiella_A. The sequence goes on along the minus strand of JAFZDG010000256.1, from coordinate 3,157 downwards.
GGCAACTACACGACCACCCATATCATATATTGCAAGTTCTGTAACCGCTACACCGTTCACAATAATCTCATTATTGAGGGCTATGATGTGGGGGCTTGCTGTAATCACGTCTTCCACAGAGCTGCATTTTGCACCATAAAGACTGATGTTGTCGAGGATAAGATATTCGCAGTTTTTCGAGCAGAGACGGAATGCTATATATACCGAGTCGGTATTGGCATAGTCACTGAGACTGATACCGCGTGTCTTGAAGTCGGCACTTTCGGCAACAATTTCTTCTACTGTGAAGTAGTACCACGAATCATCACCATTTCTCGATATTTGTATTGAGTATGATTCAAGGAAGTTGGGGTTGAATGATGCTACGTCCCAAACAAGGTGAGCATTTTCGCCTACATTTACGGGAGGAAGTACGCACCAACGGTCGGCTTTGTCTGTACCATCGAGCCAAGATGTACCGGCCAATACGTGTTCGCCATAGAGAGCGTGTTGTTGGATGTTGAAGATACCCCATCCCGCTTCGTTAAATTCTTCACCGGCACCAGGGTTTACTGTTCCTTCATCTTCTGAGCGGAATGTAAACTTTTCGGGGAGTTGACCATCTTCAAAGTCCCAGCGAGCTGAAGCTTCACCCATTACATTGAATGTCAATGAGTCACTGTTATTGGTTGTCTCGGCGTCCTCTGTGCATGTAACGTTTACATACATTTGATGTACTCCGGGAATCAATTTGTCGACAATATCATTGAGTGTAAATTCTTTGATTTCTTGGGCTTTGATTGTTACCTCTTCGCTGTAAACCGATTGCTCATCAATAGTAACAGTTACGGTTGCTGTTGCATCTTTGATGCCATAGCTGCGAACGTTGAAGTTGATAATGGGGTTTGTACCTTGGTGTACATATTCACCGGGGTTGTTGATGCCAAATACAGCAAGATCAACCGATTCGCTTGAGATTTTCTCGAGTGTAACGTCATCTACACATAGCCAGTTCTCATCTTTGTCGCTGAATGCGTAGAAACCGATATACAAATCTTGGGGCTGTTCGATGTAGAATATGTTGATAGACTCTTCGTATGCGCTGCGAGCAAAGGGTGCATACTCAACAATCTTATTGGTCATAGCCTCGGGTGTTGCTTCATTACCGTAATAAACGCCCAACTTCTCGGGGTGTGTGTCATCGCCCGAATACCAGAATTTGAGTACATAGTAACCGGCTTCGGTAATTGTGATAGGCTCAAGAATGGCCCAGTCATTACCATTGTTGTTTTTGTCGTAGTTGTAAGCAAGACAATAGTCGCCGGTGTGAGCCAAACTCCACCAAGGATCGCTATAAAGATCCCAGTTACCTTCATCTTCATTAAGGTTCAATAGTGTGATGCCATCGGTGTATTCGTTTGCTTCAAAGCCCATAAAGTAGGGTACCGATGCGGGAGCTTTGTGCAATACTTCGGTCGAAGCTGCATCGTTGCTGGGATTAAGATCATCGGGGTGTGATGTGGCTGCTGTAAGAGTAAATGTTTTGCGGGGTGTCGATAGGTCGGCTTTGGCCACAAATGTATATTCCATCTCTTCGCCAATGGCAAGTGTTTGGTTAACGGTTTCTGTGGCTACTACCGTAGAATCTATAGTGAGCACCACATCGAAAGAGTTAACATCAATCATACCGATGTTCTTTACTTTTACCGATACAGTCTCTTGATCGAGTCCAAAACCAGAAGCGGGCGAAGTAAATTCGGTAACGCAAAGGTCAACAGGATTGTTTGCAATCTGCACCTTGATGTTTCCTAAATACAAGCGCCATCTGTCGGGATCGCTTATTGCGTGGAAACCCAAATAGATGGGTTCGTTGGCTGTTGCATTGATCATGTAGAGGTGTGAAACCTGAGTGTCGTTTAGAGACATTACTTCGGTCAAACGATTGGTCATACCCTCAACAGTTCCTTCGGCTCCGTAGAAAACTTCGAGTTTCTCGATATACGAACTACCCTTGGTCACGAAGCTAATAGCAAGCGTTCCGCTTGTTGTAGGAGTGATAGCCGGTGAAATGAGCCAGTCATCGGCTGCTTCAGAACCATTATAATTATAAAATACTTGTAAAGGTTCACCGGTACTTTCAAATTGCCATGTTTTGTCATCTCCATTCGAGTTGACAACTGTCCATGTTTTAAACTCCTCCGGGGTAGCGAAGTCGGCTGTGAAAATCACTTGTGCAAATAGTGCTGTTGTGAAAAAGCACATTGCTGCAATTAAGGTAAAAAATCTTTTCATAAGGTTGTTATAATATTGGTTAGTTTGATTTCTGTTAGTAAATTTGGTAAATTGTATATACTTGTCTAAAATTATTTTGGTTGCAAATATATATTATTCTTTGTAAATATCATTTGACTTTTGTCAAATTATCATTTTATAACAAAAAAAGTTGTACCTTTGGCATAAAATAAGCTGAAGAAGTAATTAAAATGATAGAAGAAATGGATTTGGCAAAGTCTTTTAGGGATATTTATCATATAGAGGATGTTACTATTGAGCGGCTTCAGGCTCTTCTCGAGAGAGAAAAATATCGCAAGGGTGATAGGATTATACAACAAGGCGAAAAGTCCGACTCAATATATATAATGATAGATGGTTTGGTTCGTTGTATGCACGAGGACGGTAACAACGAAGTGACCATATCCTTTTGCGTGATGGGCAATCTGTTTGTTTCTTTAGCTTCTATCGTTTATGGGCAGCCTGCTCAAACATCGTTTGAAGCTATCAGTGATGTTGAGGTATATAAAATTTCGTATGACGATTTCTGGGCTTTGTGTGACGAGTGCCCCGATTTGATGCGTTGGCAGAGTCATTATCAGTTGTATCAATTATATATGCTCGAAAAGCGCACCACGCTTACAAGTATCGGTGATGCTTATACCCGTTATCAACAATATATATCGGTGAGAGGTAAAAATATCATTGCGCAGATACCTCTAAAGTACATTGCACAATATCTCAATATCTCGCAAGAAACACTCAGTCGCATACGCAATCGTATGGCGCGAGGCAAGTAATACATATTATATATGCTTTTCATCGTCCTATACGCTGTCATAATACTACCCATTATGGTACTATGTATATACCTCGGGCAACTCATAGCACGAGGCGATGGCGACTC
>JAFZDG010000255.1 GCA_017561285.1 Bacteroidaceae bacterium | reverse complement strand
CCTCGATAGAGAACTCAACACCTTGGTTGCGCAATGAACCTACGTTGCTCATTACAGCAGGACCGAAGTTAGTACCGGCCGATACGCTTGTCATGTTCAAGAGGTCTTTGGTGTCGCGCAAGTAGTATTCTACAGCACCACGAATGCGGCCATTCAAGAAGCCGTAGTCAAGACCTACGTTGTAAGTAGTTGTTTCCTCCCATTTGAGGTCGGGGTTGTAAGCATCGGGACGAGCATAGGGATAATAGATGTAGTTACCGTTGCCGTCGATACCGATAGGATAGAAAGCGTGGTCTTTGCTTTGTGAGTAAACAGGAATGTAGTCATAGTAACCACCAATCTCTTGTTGACCGGTGATACCCCAACCGAGACGGAGCTTGAGGTCGCTCAACCAGTTTACGTCTTGCAAGAACGACTCTTCTTTGATCTTCCATGCGAGAGCCACAGAGGGGAAGAGACCCCAACGATTGTCGGCCGAGAAGCGGCTTGTACCGTCGTAACGTACGTTAACTGTAAGCAAATAGCGGCTGAAGAGTTGATAGTTCAAACGACCGAAGAATGATACCAAGTAGTTTTCCATTTTCCACTTGTCGTTTGAGGGGTTGTCGCCGTTGAGGTTGTTGTAGTTGCTTTGACCTTCATTATAGAAGTGTTGCCACTCATAACCGGCCATAACATCGAGGTTGTTTACGCCAAACTCTTTGGCATATTGCAAGTAGGCACTCAACTGTTTGTTCGATTTGTATTTGGTAGTAGTACCATTGCTACCGTTGTAGAGTGTACCGGCAGCCTCGCGGGGCAAGTAAGTAGATTGAGTACCACCTGCTACGTCGAGACCGATGTTGGCGTGAACACGCATATCGGGGAAGAAGTGGAGACGATAGTCGGCTTCGATGTTACCCATGAAGTCCCATGAAGTAGCCTCGTCACGTTTTTGCTCAAGCAAAGCAACGGGGTTGAGAGGAGCTTGGGTGTTCCAGCCGTTACCGGTAGTCCATTGCCAAAAACCGCCAAATTTCTCGTTGTCACCATATACGGGTTGAGTGGGGTCGAAGGCTGCTGCGCCACCGATAGCACCACCATCGGCATAACGGTTGTTTACCAACATACCCTTGGCGTTGATGTTGAATTTCAAATAGTCTTCGAAGAATGTGGGAGCCAAGTTAACCGAAGCAGTGAAACGCTCGAAGTTAGAGGTTTTCACGATACCGTTTTGGTTGGTATAACCTACCGATACACGATAAGGCATCCAGCTGAGACCACCTGCTACTGTTAAATTTTGGTCGTGGCTGAGAGCGTTGCGGTAGATGAGGCTTTGCCAGTCGGTGTTGGCTGTACCGAGCATACCGAGGATGTCGGCTGCATTTTCACGCTCACCGTAGATATCTTGAGCAAGAGCGCGGAATTGGTCGCCTGTCATAACTTCGCGCAAACGGATGGGTGTACTTACCGATACGTTACCGTTGTAAGAGATGCGGGGTTTAGAACCTTTGGCACCCTTCTTGGTAGTGATGATGATTACACCATTGGCAGCACGCGAACCGTAGATGGCAGTTGCCGAAGCATCTTTGAGGACTGTGAATGTTTCGATGTCGTTGGGGTTGATAGTACTCAAGGGGTTGGCAACACCTTGGATACCGTTGTTATCGAGTGTAAGACCATCGACAACGATAAGGGGAGCGTTGCTTGCCGAGAGAGACGAACCACCACGAATAGTGATAGTAGCACCAGCACCGGGAGTACCACCGTCTGAAACGACGTTAACACCGGCGATTTTACCGGTAATCATGTCTTGTGCGTTGGTAACAAGACCTTTGTTCATAGCATCGGGCTCAATGGCTGTAACCGAACCGGTAGCATCGGTTTTCTTTACAACACCATAACCGATAACAACTGCCTCTTCAAGAACGTGAGCGTCCTCTTCAAGGGTAATAACGAGTGAGGGTGCAGCAGCTACTTCTTGGGGTTTGTAACCAATGTAGCTTACCTTGATGGTAGCACCTTGTGTGGCTTTCAATGAGAAATTACCATCGATGTCGGTGGTAGTTCCCGTTGTTGTACCTACTAGCATGGCATTAGCACCAATAATGGGCTCGCCATACGCATCTTTTACGTGTCCCGACACAACTATTTGCTGTGCAAATGAGGCGATAGAGAAGCAGAGCAGCATGGCTGCTAAAAGCACTCTGGGGACTTTTTTACTAACGTAATTCATGTAGATTAGATTAAAAAAGTTGTTGTTAATATTTGGGTTTTTATGTTTATATTTACTTTTTTTGTTGCCGTATGGATACAATATTCCACACTATTCAAAGTGCAAATATAAATTTAAACCGCTATTCATCTCTTTATATTTATAAAGAAAAAAATATTTTAACATTGCAAACGTTTGCGTTGTCTTTTTTCTTTATTATTTTTGCAGAGAAGTATTTATTGTATAAATAGTTGCAACTTTGAAAATCGAAAATCCCTAACTATACTCTATTATGTCATCGCATATTACCATCAAGGATATAGCTAAGGCTATGGGTTGCGCCCCGTCAACGGTATCGAGGGCCCTGAATAATAGTCCCAATATAAGTCCGGCTGTGCGCGAGGCTATACAGCGTTATGCAATGGAGCATAATTATCGTCCCAATGAGTTTGCATTGAGTCTGCGAAACAATCGCTCCAATACGATAGGTGTTATCTTACCTCAGATAAAACACTATTTCTTTGCAAGTGTTCTGTCGGGTATTGAGCGTGCGGCTTCGGAAGCCGGGTACAATATCATTGTGGCTCAGAGTAATGAGGAGTATGACAAGGAAGTGGCTATTGTTGAATCGTTTCGCAAAGCCAAAGTGTGTGGCGTGATTGCTTCATTGGCCAAGGGTACGTACGATTACTCGCACTTCCGCCGATTGGTCGATGAGGAGATGCCGCTTGTTTTCTATGACCGTATCTGTACGGAGTTGAATACCTCGCGTGTGGTGGTAGATGATTATACCGGCGCTTTTGCTGCCGTAGAACATATGATCGTGACCGGTTGTCGCCGCATTGCTTTCTTTACATCACCCTTGCACCTCGAAATATCAAAAAATCGTCGCAACGGATATGTCGATGCATTGCGCAAACATCGTCTGGAGGTGTGCAACGAAATGATTGTAGAGTGTGATACCCGGGTAGCTGCACGTGAGTTGACTTTGGGTATGTTGAAGTTGGACAAAGAGCGTCCCGATGGATTTTTTGCCGTTAATGCCGATACGGCTGCGGGTATATTGTATGCTTGCAAAGATAGCGGTCTGCGAGTACCCGAAGATGTGTCGATATGTGGCTTCTCGGACAACGAAACAGCTCGTTCTACCGAACCTCGCTTGTCGATGGTCGATCAGCATGGTGAGGCTGTGGGACAAGGTGCTATGGAACTGCTCCTTGCCAAGATTGATGGCGATGAAGAGAAACTTGTGTATAAAAACAAAATCGTGAAAACCTCGCTCATTTTGCGGGGTAGTACGCGAGATAAATAAGCAGGAAAAATTGATAAACCAAATAAGATTTTTTTATGAAAACCAAGCCCGATTTGTCTTTTATGAAACTCTTTAACTTGAGTTTCGGATTTTTTGGCGTACAAATTGCGTATGCTTTGCAAAGTGCCAATGTGAGTCGTATTTTTGCAACATTGGGAGCCGACCCCCACGATTTGAGTTTCTTCTGGATTTTGCCTCCGTTGATGGGTATTATTGTGCAACCGCTTGTGGGCAAGTGGAGCGATAATACATGGACTCGTTTTGGTCGCCGCATACCCTATTTGTTCATTGGTGCTTTAGTGGCTGTGTTGGTAATGTGTATGTTGCCCAATGCCGGTAGTTTCGGACTTTCGATTAGTGCAGCCATGATATTTGGATTGGTATCGTTGATGTTCCTCGATACCTCTATCAATATGGCTATGCAACCTTTCAAAATGATGGTGGGTGATATGGTGAATGAGAAACAAAAAGGTCTTGCCTACTCTATACAAAGCTTCTTGTGCAATGCCGGTAGTTTGGTGGGTTATCTTTTCCCCTACATCTTTACGGCATTGGGTGTAGCCAGTGTCGCTGCTGCCGGTGAGATACCCGACTCTGTGAAGTGGTCGTTCTATATAGGCGCTATCATTCTTATACTCTGTGTTATATATACAACAGCTACAGTGAAAGAGATGCCTCCCAAAGAGTATGCCGAATATCATGGTATAAAAGATGACGAGAAGGAGGAAAATGTGAGTATGTTGCAGTTGCTTATGAATGCCCCCAAAACCTTCTGGACAGTGGGCTTGGTGCAATTCTTCTGCTGGGCAGCCTTTATGTATATGTGGACCTATACCAACGGTGCTATAGCCGAGAGTGCTTTCAATACGCCTGTTGTGAATGGTGCTCTTGATACTGCTTCGAGACAATATCAGGCAGCCGGTGACTGGGTAGGTGTGTTGTTTGCAGTGCAAGCTGTAGGATCGGTATTGTGGGCTGTGGTGTTGCCTATGTTCCGAAGTCGTAAGTTTGCCTACTCATTGAGCCTTCTTATTGGTGCAATAGGTTTTATCTCTACCTATTTCATTACCGACCAATATTTGCTTTTTGTTTCGTATGCTCTCATTGGCTGTGCATGGGCTGCTATGTTGGCTATGCCTTTTACAATCCTCACCAACTCGCTCTCAGGAAAGCATATGGGTACTTATCTCGGCTTGTTCAATGGTACAATCTGCCTGCCTCAAATCATTGCGGCTGCTACAGGTGGTTTCGTTTTGGGAATGCTCCCGCTTACTAAAAGTGGTATCGCTTCGCAAAATTTGATG
>JAFZDG010000254.1 GCA_017561285.1 Bacteroidaceae bacterium | reverse complement strand
TATTATCTACCAAAAATTCGTAGAAATCGTTCCATTGTTCCTGGTGGTGAATATCCAACCCGCTACGTTGCTTGTATATGCGTATAACTTGTTTGCCACAATCTTTGGTGTAGTTTCTATCCCATTGCAATGGTGTGTCGAATGCCGATTCTAACAGCTCACGATGTTCGAGAAAGTGGTTGTACAGTTTCTCTTGTTGATCTTCGTTGCGGTGATCTATTTCCAATATCACATAGGCCCCATCTCGTGTGGCATCAAATTTCATTGTCACGCCTTTGAGACGTGTGTTGTGTAACATAAATTTGTGGCGGCGGTTGCGCAACTCGGCATAGTTCTCGGCATAAGCACTCAGCCCATCCCAGAATCGTTTCTTTAAGTCTCTTTTTTCGTCTTTTGAATACATATTGCGAAGATACTATATATTTTTCAATTTGCAATCGATTTCTATTTTGTTTTTTTAATAATACGGTGCATAATGAAAAAAGTTTATTACAATTTTAGTCAAAAAAGTGAATTTTTATTGTGAAAAATTTGGTATTAATGTAAATAATACTAATTTTGCAGTCAGAATAACCTTTTCATCATACTTGTTATATGTTTAGCCGACTGGTACGCGAGTATCGGTCGGTAATTTTTTGGTTCAAAATAGTTTTACATTATAATTTATTTGTAATTTTGCGCGCTCAATAAAACATTCATTTAATAATTATCATTATGCGTGCAGTTATTACCATCGTACTACTTATAGTGTCAAATATATTTATGACTTTTGCGTGGTATGGGCACTTGAAATTGCAAGATGCCCGTATTACAAGCAATTGGCCTCTCTATGGTGTGATATTGCTTTCGTGGGGTATTGCGTTGTTTGAGTATTGTTTTCAGGTGCCGGCCAATCGAATCGGTTTCAGAGAGAATGGTGGTCCTTTCTCGTTGATGCAACTCAAAATTATTCAAGAGGTTATTACGCTGGTGGTATTTACGGTTTTCTCAACGCTTATGTTTAAGGGTGAGTCGTTGCAGTGGAATCATCTGGCTGCATTTGTTTGCCTTATAGGTGCCGTATATTTTGTCTTTATGAAGTAATTGCTATAATTATAATATGTATGCAACAAAGCCGGTTTCGAAACCGGCTTTGTTATTATGGTTGAGTTGTTATTTCTCGTTGTTTACATACCAATCGTGTTGTGATACCGGTATGATGCCATCGCTGCCTATTGCGGTTATGATGCGTCTTGCTGCAACAATGGGTTGGCTGTTGTATAGAGGGTGGTCGGGGAGTAAGCTGTTTATCTTTACATATCCCGAACTGTGTATATACACCCCATCGGCTAAATAGACTGCAACATGGTTGATGCGACCGCTTTCACCTGCAAAGAATAGTAGGTCGCCTCGTTGCAAGTTGTGATAGTCGGAAGTGTCTATTGCTTGTCCGGTTGTAGCTTGTTGTGATGCATCGCGTAGTAGGATGATGCCTTGAGAAAAGTATAGCAATTTGGTGTATCCCGAACAGTCGGCTCCTTTGGGCGACATACCACC
>JAFZDG010000253.1 GCA_017561285.1 Bacteroidaceae bacterium | reverse complement strand
TGGAAATGCAGTCCGGTTGTAGGTTCGTCAAAAATAAATATGGACGGTTCTTGCTTTTCGTTGCTAAGAAAATAGGCCAGTTTGATGCGCTGATTTTCGCCGCCCGACAGGGTAGAGGAGGTTTGTCCCATCTTTATGTATCCCAACCCTACGTCTTGCAGTGGTTTGAGGCGTTTGATAATGCGTTTTTCGGCTACGTCGTTATTCTCTTCAAAGAACTCAATGGCTTGATTGATGGTCATATCAAGGATGTCGTTGATGCTCTTACCTCTATATTCAACTTCGAGAATCTCTTGCTTGAAACGTTTGCCTTTGCAGCATTCGCACTCGAGTGTGATGTCGGCCATAAATTGCATCGAAACGGTTATAGTACCATCTCCTTTGCAGTTTTCACAACGACCACCCTCGGTGTTGAAAGAGAAGTGCGATGCGTTGAAGCCCATTTGTTTGGCACCTTGTTGTGCTGCAAAGAGGTGACGTATCTCGTCATATGCTTTGAGATATGTGGCTGCATTGGAGCGCGACGAGCGTCCGATGGGGTTTTGATCGACATACTCTATGTTTTTTACCAGGTGCATATCGCCTACCAGGCGTGCGTGCGTTCCGGGTATCTCGCTACCTTGTCCATAGTGGCGTAGCAGTGCGCGGTATAGTATGTTGCTTACTAAGGTCGATTTGCCCGAGCCACTTACACCGGTTACTACCGTCATAGCGCGGAGGGGGAATGTGGCATCGATGTTTTTAAGGTTGTTTTCGGCAGCACCTTCCACCCTTATATAATTGTTCCAATGTCGGCGTTGTGTCGGTGTCGGGATGCTTAACTCGCCCGACAAATAGCGCAGCGTGTAACTTTGAGAGTGTTCGTTGCTATGGGTATATGCCCCTTGAAACACAACTTCACCCCCTAAGCGTCCGGCTTTGGGGCCTATGTCTATAATATGGTCGGCGGTGCGAATAATCTCTTCATCGTGTTCAACAACGACCACTGTGTTACCCATTTGTTGCAGTTGTCGTAGTACTTTGATAAGCAGTTCGGTGTCACGAGAGTGTAGCCCGATGCTTGGTTCATCGAGAATATATAATGAGCCAACCAAGCTACTGCCCAATGAGGTGGCTAAGTTGATGTGCTGACTTTCGCCGCCCGATAGCGTAGAAGACAACCTGTCGAGTGTGAGATAGCCAAGTCCTACATCCATAAGGAATTGTAAGCGGTTACGTATCTCGGTAAGCAGGCGTGTTCCTATCTTCTGGTCGTTGTCATTCAATTGTATATGGGCAAAGAAATGATGTAACTCTTTGACCGACATACGCACCAGTTGCATAATGGTGTGGTTGCACACCCTTACATACGATGCAGTGGGCCTTAGTCGCGATCCGTTGCAGGCCGGACAAGTGGTTTTGCCCCGGTAACGCGATAACATTACTCGGTACTGTATCTTGTATTGGTTTTCTTGCAGCATCCTGAAGAAATCGTCAATGCCTTGCACCCCCTCGGTTCCATGCCATAGCAGGTTTTTCTCCTCTTCGGTGAGCTGATAGTAGGGGCGGTGTATGGGAAATCCTATCCGCTCCGAAGCCTCGATAAAGGCATTTTTCCACTCGCTCATTTTCTCTCCGCGCCAGCAGAGTACGGCGTCTTGGTATAGAGAGAGCGTTTTGTTGGGTATAACCAGGTTCTCGTCAATGCCCATCACTCGTCCGAAACCTTCACATTGCTGACACGCCCCTGCCGGACTGTTGAAATTGAACATCAAGTCGCTGGGTGCCTCAAATTGTATGCCATCGGCCTCAAAGCGTTTGCTGAAGTTATGTTCTTTGATTTTACCATCGATGTGAAATTGCAAAGTACACTCACCATTGCCTTCAAAAAATGCTGTCTCTGTAGAGTCTGATAGCCGGCTTATGGCAGCACCGTTATCGGCAGCAGCCATGCGATCGACCAATAGTCGGGCCTCATCGATATTACATTGAGCATTGTGCGATAGAATATCTTCTATCATCATAAAAGCCCCTTGCTGCTCAATGCGGGTAAAACCCTCTTTGAGTAGTATGGCAAGG